>DATNJP010000021.1:0-9628 GCA_035603855.1 Luteibacter sp.
AGCGCGAAGCAGGGAATCTCCCGGCCATCGGCCAGGCGCGGCAGGAAGTGGTTCTTCTGCTCGTCGCTACCGTAGTGCATGAGCAATTCGCCCGGCCCGAGCGAGTTGGGCACGGCCACCGTGGAGGCCAGCGTCTGCGACATGCTGGAGAGCTTCTGCAGCACCGCCGAATGGGCGAGCGCGGAGAAGCCCAGGCCGCCATAGCTCTTCGGGATGATCATGCCGAAGAACTTGTTCTTCTTGATGAACTCCCAGACGTTCGGCGGCAGGTCGGCCAATTCATGCGTGATCTGCCAGTCGTCGACCATGCCGCACAGTTCTTCGACGGGACCGTCGAGGAAGGCCTGCTCTTCGATCGAGAGTTCCGGCTTCGGCTGGCGCAGCAGCTCGGACCAGTCGGGCTTGCCCGAGAACAGCTGGCCTTCGAAACCGACGGTGCCGGCTTCCAGCGCCGTCTGCTCGGTGTCGGACAGCTTCGGCGTCACCTTGGCGAACATCGACAGCAACGGTGCGCTGATCTTCTTCCGGCGGAAGTCGACCATCAGCAGCGGCACGGCGACGACCGCGAGCAGGACGAGGAGGACGACGGTCGTTGCCGGCGCACCCGCGAGCACGCCCACGACAAGGATCGTCGCCGCGGTGGCGATGGCCCACGTCTTGAGGGATGTGCGGTGGTAGGCACAGGCACCGGAGGCGATGAGCGCCGCCAGCACAACTAGGATCGCAGACATCGGTATCACCTCATCACAGTCGGGTCATTACTACGGATTGCGTGGAACGGTGGATCAAAGCGTTTCCATGAACGTCGCGATCTCGCGCGTGAATGCGTCGTTCGCGTCGCCAGCCACCATGTGGGTGGTGTCGGGCAAGGCCACGTGGCGCGCATGCGGCACGAGCCGGAGGAATTCGTCGACGGTGTGGCTCGACACGACGTCGCTGCGCGCACCGGAAAGGAGCAGCACAGGCACCTTCACCTGCGCCGCGGCGGCGAACAGGCGCGGTTGATAGCGTTCGCTCTCGGCGAGCAGGCCGTCGAGCAGTGCCGGGTCCCAGTGCCAGCGCAGGCGCCCATCGGCGTCCTGGCGAAGCAACGGCTTGAGCTGGGCTTCGGTCTTGCGCTCACGCCGGTGCGGCAGGTACGCCTCGATGGCCGAGGCCGCCTCGTCGTAGTTCGCGAAACCGTGCGGATGGGCGCGCATGAAGCCGAGGATACGTTCGACACCGGCGGTTTCCCACCGCGGGGTGATATCGACGAGAACCAGTGCCGAAAACGGCGGCTTGCCCGTCTCGGCTTCGCCTGCGGCCACCAGGCCCAGCAGGCCACCCATCGAGGCACCGACCAGGACCGGCGCCCGTCCGTCCGGCGAACGCGCGGCCGCCGCGACCGTCAACAGGTCGGCGACGAACTGTTCCATGTGGTAATCGCCACGCGGCACATGCTGGCTCTCGCCGTGGCCCCGTGCATCGAAGGTGGTGGCGTCGAATCCCTGGGCCGCCAGCGCGCGGGCCGCCCCGTTCCAGGCGTGGCGTGTCTGGCCGAAGCCATGCGCGAACACCAGCGAGGGCGAGCGTTCGCCGCGCCAGTGCTGGGTCGCCAGCGCCAGCCCGTCCATGGAAACCAGACTCGCGCGCGCTGAATGAACGGGGGACGGATTCACTACCATACGGCCGAGTATGTAGCCCAGGCAGGAGGTGCGTCAATACGCCAGCGTACGGTCATGGAACGGCAACCAAGTCAAGGTCTTATGCAGCATGTTAACCGCCTCCCAATTGCAAACGGCCGCTTCTCCGCTACCATGCATAAGATGAACGAAGGTGCCAAGAACGAACGCGTCCGCCTTTCCGCCGAAGACTGGGAAGACGGCGCCCTAGCCCTCATCGCCGAACAGGGTGTTGGCGCCCTCGCCGTAGAGGCCCTCGCCCGCCGGCTTGGCGTGACCAAGGGCAGCTTTTACTGGCACTTCCGCACCCGCGAGGCCTTGCTGCAGGCATCGCTCGAGCGCTGGGAAGAGTACGGCGAACGCGAAGTACTGGCCGAGATCGAACGCATTCCCGATCCGCTGAAGCGCTTTCCGGAGCTGTTTCGCCGGGTCGCGCACGAATTGCAGCCACACCGGGTCTACGCCGCCTTGTTGAAGGCGCTGGACCATCCGCAGGTAGTGCCGGTGATGTCGCGCGTTTCGCAGCGGCGCATGGAATTCCTTACACGCCTCTATCAGGAAGCGGGACTCGAACCCGTGGTCGCGCTGCATCGCGCGCGCCTGACCTACGCGGCCTATGTCGGATTCCTGCAACTGAACTTCACCCTCGGCCTGCCGCGCCTCAGCCATGAGGAGTTCGACGCCTATGTCGAACACATGATCGCGACGCTGACGCCGGCGAAACCCGCCGGCTGATCCTGAACGGCGCGCACGATTTGCTGCGCCGTGCCTTGCCAATACCAGGACCCGCAAACTACTGTCTCTGCTTGCGTTTAACTGGAGACCACCAAGGATGCGATCGCACGGCAGTTCACTGGAAGCATTGAATCGATGGGTTGACGAGGTTGCCCAGCTGACGGAGCCCGCCTCCATCCGCTGGTGCGATGGCTCGGATGCGGAGTACGCGGAACTCGTCCAGACGATGCTCGCCAGTGGCGACCTCCTCCCGCTCAATGCGGAGAGCAATCCCCGCAGCTACCTGCACCGTTCGCATCCTTCGGATGTCGCGCGCGTGGAGCACCTCACCTTCGTCTGCACGCCGGACGAGGTCGATGCCGGGCCGAACAACCACTGGATGGCCCCCGCCGACGCTCACGCCAAGATCGATGCACTGTTCGCGGGCGCCATGCGCGGTCGCACGATGTACGTCATCCCCTATTGCATGGGCCCGATCGATTCCCCGCTCGCGCGTTGCGGCGTGGAGATCACCGACAGCCCCTACGTCGTCGCCAACATGCGCATCATGACGCGCATGGGTGCGCCGGCACTCGCCCGGATCGAACGCGAAGGCCGCTTCGTGAAGGGCCTGCACTCCACGGGCGATCTCGATCCGGACCGCCGTTTCATCATGCACTTCCCCGAAGAACTCTCGATCAAGTCGATCGGCTCTGGCTACGGCGGCAACGCCCTGCTGGGCAAGAAGTGCCATGCGCTCCGCATCGCCAGCCACCAGGCGCGTCGCGAAGGCTGGCTCGCCGAGCACATGCTCATCGTCGGTATCGAGAACCCGAAGGGCGAGAAGCACTACATCGCCGCGGCGTTCCCGTCGGCTTGCGGCAAGACCAACCTCGCCATGCTCATTCCGACCGAGGGCTATCGGAAGGCCGGCTGGAAGGTGTGGACCGTGGGCGACGACATCTGCTGGATGACGCCTGGCAAGGATGGCCGCCTGTGGGCGATCAATCCCGAAGCCGGCTACTTCGGCGTGGCACCGGGCACGAGCGCGAGCACCAATCCCACGGCGCTCGATACGCTGGGCCACGATGCCATCTTCACCAACGTGGCCGTCACCGCGGACAACCGTCCGTGGTGGGAAGGCCTCGGCGAAGGCGAGCCGGTGACCGATTGGCAGGGACGTCCCTACGACGCCGCCAACGGTCCGGCCGCGCATCCGAACTCGCGCTTCACCGTCAGCGCGAAGCAGTGCCCGAGCTGGGCGCCGGAATCGGAAGACGCCGCGGGCGTGCCCATCTCGGCGATCGTGTTCGGCGGCCGTCGTCCCTCGCTGGTGCCGCTGGTGTTCGAGGCGAAGGACTGGGCGCACGGCGTGCTGGTCGGTGCGGCGATGGGCTCGGAAACGACGGCCGCGGCCACCGGTGCGGTCGGCGTTCTGCGTCGTGACTCGATGGCGATGAAGCCGTTCTGCGGCTACAACTTCGCCGACTACTTCGCGCACTGGCTGTCGTTCGACAAGCCGGGCGCGAAGCTGCCGCGCATCTTCCACGTGAACTGGTTCCGCAAGGATGCCGACGGCTGTTTCATGTGGCCGGGCTATGGCGAGAACCTGCGCGTCCTCGACTGGATGATCCAGCGCGTCGAAGGCCTGGCCGAAGGTGTGGAAACGCCCATCGGTACGCTGCCGGCGAAGGGCGAACTCAATGCCGAGGGCCTGTCCCTCGCACCGGGCGCGCTCGATGAGCTTCTTCGCGTGGACATCGACGGCTGGCAGGAAGAACTGCGCGCCATCGGTCTTTACCTCGATGGCTTCGGCGAACGCATGCCGGAACGCCTGAAGACCGAACGCGAACGCGTGAGCAAAGCCCTGGACGCCGCCACCAGCGGCCGCCGCGCCGCGCACGTGGCCTGACCGGGGCGATACGCCCATAAAGGGGCCGCCCCGCACGCGGGGCGGCCCTATATAGCCGCCACCCTACGTAGCAGCCACCCTTATGTGTGGCAGCCCGCCCTGTGTGTGGCAGCCTGCCTTGTGTGTGGCAGCCCGCCCTGTGTGTGGCAGCCCGCCCTGTGTGGGAGCCGCTTCAGCGGCGATACCTACAAGGCACACCCCTGCTGCTGGCGGCGAGCACCCATCGCCGCTGAAGCGGCTCCCGCAAAGAGCGGCGGCTCTTACAAAGCGGCGGCTTCCACAAGGGGCGCCGGCTTCCAAAAAGAACAGCTCCCGCCCAAGGCGAAGCCGCATCTTCCTTCGCTTCGTTAAACCATTTACCCCCTTGCCGGCATCCAAGCTGGCAAGATGAACGCCCTATGCCTCGCCGCCACCTCCTTCATGCAGCCTGAGCTGCCCGCCGCCTCGTCGGACGACGAGATCGTGCGTGCGGCCATCGGCGGCGACCGCAAGGCATTCGAAGCGTTGTACCGGCGGCACTCGGACCGGGTCTACGGCGCCGTCCTGCGCCTGGCCGCCTTCGACCATGCCCGGGCGGAGGACCTCACCCAGGAGGCCTTCATCCGCGCCTGGCAGAAGCTCGAGGGTTTCCGCTTCGAAAGCGCCTTCGGTACCTGGGTCTACCGGCTGGCGGTCAACGTCGCCCTGATGTCCATACGTGCCCGCAACGCGGATCCGGTGAGCATCGTCGACGACGAACATCTGCCGGACATCACCGACGCCGACAATCCCGTCCGCGCTTTCGAGCGCGACGAACTGGAAAAGGCCATCGCGGGCTTGCCGCCGCGGGCCCGTGCCGTCCTCGTGCTACACGACGTGGAAGGCTGGAAACACGAGGAGATCGCCACCGAACTGTCGATGGCGGTCGGCTCCTCGAAAGCGCAGTTACACCGTGCACGCGGACTGCTCCGCCGCGCACTGGGAGATAAGCCATGAACGAACTCGACTACCTGCGCCAGATGCGCTCCCTCAACCGCCCGGTCGTGCCCCATCGCGACCTGTGGGCCGGGATCGAAGCCCGCCTCGACGAAGCGCCCAGCGCCGCCACGGTACGCCGCCATCGAGCGCGACCCTGGCTGATGGCCGCGGCGATCGCCGGCGTGGCGGTACTGGGTGGCGGCATCGGCCTGCATCTGGTCTCACCGACTGGCAACGATGGCCTCGCGGCCACCGGCCAAGCCTGGAAACCTTCCGACCCGCGCCTCTCCGGTGCGGCCGTGGAACTCGACGCCGCGCGCATGGAGCTGACCCAGGCCATGCAGGACTCCCCCGACTCGGCCGCCCTGCAGCGCCTGCTGCTCCGCACCGAACGCCAGCGCGACCGTTTGCGCAATCTCGAAAAGCAAGCCGGCTAACCGCGACCAGCCAGGACACTCCCCCATGAAAACGATCTATCTCACCCCCCTGCTGCTGGCGCTGTCGATCGGCGAGGCCTTTGCCTCGACGCCGATCAACCTGTCGAAAGACATCCGGCCGAACGCGAAAATCAGCATCGAAAACGTCAAGGGCGAAGTCACCGTGACGGCCTGGGACAAGAACCAGGTGCAGGTGTCCGGCACCCTCGGCGACGGTGCCCGTCCACTCGAACTGGAAGGCGACGATCGCAACGTCGAGATCCACGTCGAAGGCGACGAGAAGAAGGGCAACTGGTTCAGCTGGGGCAACGACTCGCGCATGCAGCCGACCATCCTCAACGTGCGCGTGCCCAAGGCCGTCGAGGTGTCCATCAACGTCGTGAGCGCGCCGGTCAGCGTCGACGGCCTCGACGGCGGCAAGATCGACGTCGAATCGGTCAGCGGACGCATCCGCGCCAACCTGCGCTCGCCCGACGTGAGCATGCAGACGGTGAGCGGCACGATCGACCTCGCCGGCCGCGCGGACAAGGCCGATCTGCAAACGGTGTCCGGTGACATCACCGCGCCCAATGTCGCCGACAAGGTCGACGCGCAGACGGTGTCCGGCCGCATGACCATCGGCGGCGGCCCCTGGAAGGAAGCCAGCTTCAGCACGGTTTCGGGCGACACCCAGATCACCGGCGGCCCGACCCGCGACGGCAAGCTCGACGTCGACTCGATGAGCGGCGACGTGCAACTCCAGCTCCCCGCCGACACCTCGGCCCACCTGGAAGCTTCCACCTTCAGCGGCGACCTGCGCAGCGATTGGGGCAACCCGGAACGCGGCGACGGCCCCGGCAAGGAGCTAAAGGCCAAGCTCGGCGGCGGCGACGCCCTGATCCACGTCGAATCCTTCAGCGGCGACGTTCGCATGCGTGGGGCTGGACGCTGAGGCGTCTTTGCCTGAATTGAGTGCGCGGCATAGAGTGACCGCGACTCCTGTAGGTCCTGTAGGTCCTGAAGGCCCTGAAGGCCTTGTGGATCATGTGGGAGCCGCTTCAGCGGCGAACCCTCAGGAGTGATTGTTGCGAAGGAGGCTTTGCGCCGCATCGCAAAGGCGGCAACCGCTCGCCTGATTACTTCAACGCCTCATTCGCCTGGTCGAGATCTCGAGGGTTCGCCGCTGAAGCGGCTCCCACACCCACACGTTCGAGGTCGACAGGCGAGCCATCCCCCACGACGCGAAAACACACTAAAAAAAAGCCGCCATGAAGGCGGCTTCTAGAGATCCTGGTGATATTGCACGTAAGGCGTACGTGACTGGTCCGGCTCGGGCCCCGCGGGGCTATTCGGTGCATTGCCCGACGACCAGACGTTCTGGGCACCCACCGAAAGTTCGCCGCGCCACGGCAGGCGCCAAGTCACGCCGAGGTCGATCGCGCTCCAGCGGCGATCGGCGTTGAGGCCATTTACCGCGTTGGCTTCCGGCTGCATGGTGCGGCCCGTGATCGAACCCGACAGCGGACCACGATCAACGCCAAAGCTCAGCGCCTTCTGGTCGACGGAGCCGATGCCAAGGAGATTGCCCGGCAACAGGCGGATCCGGCCGATGCTCGCGCCGAGATCGATGCCGCTGCGCGCGCCCAGGTCCACACGGCCATGGGCGTTCAATTCAGTGCTGGAGGAAAGCGCGCTGATCGGCAGGCCGGCAGCGGTGGTCAGGCCGGGAAGGACGCGCGGCAACGCAGCACCCGTTCCGGTCGGACGGCTCGAACCGACGCCCACGCCCACGCTATAACCCGTGCCGCGGTAGGTCGCGCCGACTTCGCTGCCGACGATACGCGGCGGAGCGCCCGGGCTGCTGCAGCGATCGCTGTTACCTGCCGCCGCCGCACACGATTCAGCCGAATTGATCCAGCCCTGGCCGCTGACGGTCGCATGCGCCTGGACGCGAGGACCGAGATCATACTGCAGGCCGCTGGACAGGAAAGGACCCGAGGTCACGGGACTCAGGGCCAGCGGCTGGGACTGGTCGGCACGATCGCTGCTCTGCAAGGAGAGCGTACGGCCGTCCGGGGCGCGCCACAGCGCCAGGTTGCCCTGGTCAGCCCGGCCACCGACGTCCGCCGTCTGGTACAGCAATTGCGACGCCGTCGCGTCCGAACCCACCGGCGCGACCTGTCCTACCGCGGCAAGCGGCATGAACAGAAGCATGGTGAGTAAGGATCTGCGCATGAATAGTCTTAAATCGGCAGCGGCTGAGATTCCCCGAGGCCCCACCTCAGCCTGATGGGGACGGTCGAAGCATACCGCATTTTACTTTTTGCTAACACCCCGGAGAGGTGGACTTCAGGAATCAGGATAGCTGCCGTTTATGACGGTCAGGGGGATTCGGAGCGCCCAGGCGCACGGGTTCTGAGACTGGCGTTCCGCGCCCATCGCGCGGCCGCGTTAACACATATAGACTGATCCAAACACGACCGGAACCTCGTCAGGCGATGACCTTCGCTCCATCCCAAAGCCCGACTCTGCAGGCGCCTGGTCAAGGCGAGGTGGAGCCGTTGCAGGACGCCGTCGAACGTCTGCTCCGGGCCGCGGACGCCGAAGGGGTGCGGGCCGAATGCGAGGCCTTCGTCCACTGCCTGCTGTCCGACGCCCAGGTGGCCTGGCGCCCGGCGTCCGTCGCCGGATCGACCGCTCCGGGCGTGCTCGAACTGGCCGTGGATCCGCAGAACGACCGCGTGCTGGATGTCGCGACCACCGACGCCGATGTGTCCGCCTGGGGCGACATGCTGGCCTGGCTGGGCCGCCTTGCCTCGGCGCGGCTTCGCCAGCTCGCCGAAACCGCGAATCTTTACGAAGCCATCTCCCGGCTCGCCCTTGCCGAACGGCTCCAGCGCGCGCTCTATGCGATCGCCGAGCAGGCGGGCGCCGAGCACAACATGAAGGACATGATGAGTGCGCTGCACGGCATCGTGGGCAGCCTCATGTATGCGGAAAACTTCTTCATCGTGCTGTACGACGCGCAGAACCGCACGGTGCGCTTCCCGTACTTCGTCGATACCGAAGACCAGGACATTCCCGACCCCGAAGGCATTCGCGCCATCGAGGCCATCGAGAACACGCTGACCTGGCACGTGCTGCAAAGCGGCCGCTCGATGATGGGCGCCAGCAGCGAGCTGGAAAAGAATCTTCCGGGCCCACGCGTACCCATCGGGCCGCCCAGCGACGACTGGCTCGGCGTGCCGATGAAGCGTGGCGACGACGTGGTCGGCGCGCTCGTGGTGCAGAGCTACCGCGACGACACCCGCTACACCGAAAACGACCGCGAACTGCTTACCTACGTGGCCCAGCATGTGCAGACCGCGCTGGAGCGCCGCCAGGCCCACGAGGAACTGGAGCGCCGCGTCACGACGCGCACCGCCGCGCTACGCGAAGCCAATCGCGTGCTGCGCCAGCAGGTATTGCAGCGCCAGCGTGGCGAACGGCTGCAGGCGGCGTTGTTTCGCATCGCGGAACTGGCGAATACGTCGGACAGCATCGAGAACTTCTATGCCGCCGTGCACCGGGTCATCGGTGGCCTGCTCTACGCGCGCAATTTCTATATCGCGCTGCTTTCGGAAGACCAGAACAAGCTCACCTTCCCGTATTCGGTCGATGAACTCGACGGTGTGCGCGAACCGCGCGAACTGGGCCGGGGACTCACCGAGTACGTTCTGCGCAACGGCAAGGCCCTGCTCGCCGATCGCGACGAGATCGACCGCCTCAACCGCGACCAGGTGCTCTCGACCAGCGGCGCGCGTTCGCTGCACTGGCTGGGCGTACCGCTGATCTGGAACGAGAAGTCGATGGGCGTGCTGGCGGTGCAGAGCTACACGCCGGAACACACCTATAGCGCGCGCGACCAGGAACTGCTGACCTTCGTCAGCTACCACATCGCCAATGCGCTGCAGCGCAAATACACCACC
>DATNJP010000022.1:0-8582 GCA_035603855.1 Luteibacter sp.
AGGATGTCGAATCGGAAACCTCCGGGGGGACGCCGACCCGGGCCGAAGGCCATTGATACACGGCGGCGGTAGCCGCCCTCCTTTCCGGGTCGCCGGAGGCGTGGCCCCGAGGGTGACCCCCGCCGGCTCTTACGACGCCGCCGCACGGCGAGCAAAACACGATGCCAAAGGCGAGCCGGCACCTTCCAACAAAAAAAAGCCCGGCTAAAAGCCGGGCTTCGTCTTCCTGGACTTAACGCCTTGTATCAATAGCCGTCGTCGCGGATATAACGCGTGCCGTAGCCGCCATCGTCCACATAGGTGGTCGTGGTGGTTACTCGGCGGGTCACGACCGGGCTGTCGTCATAGACGACCGTGCGCGGAGCCGTGGCGTTGGCGACCAGTCCGACCACCGCACCGGCGACGATCGCACCGGCGATCCAGCGGCCAGCGCTGTCGTAGTGACCGCGGCCGTAGTAACCGCCGTGGTAGTAACCACCACCGTGGTAGCCGTAACCGCCATGGTAGCCGCCGCCGTAGTAGCCATGCCCGCGTGCGAACGCGCCGGGCGCGAAAGCCATCAGACCCGCAGCAGCGATAGCGAGAGCCGACTTGACGAACTTACCTTTCATGACAGTAACCTCCGGGTGTTGAGCGCAGATTCGCGCTCCGCCACTGAATCCGGACTGAAGTTTTCTCGACCGACCGTTCACGTTTTCCACGGGTTCACGAACGGCTTGCGAAGCAGCCAGCAGCCATGGATGTCGTGGCGCCTGGCGAAGTCGAACGGGATGCTCGGTGCGCTCCAATCCTCGATAGAGAAATGGGGTTCCAGGGCCGCGCGATCAAGCTGGAATCGACGGTAGTTATTCGAGAAAACGATCACTCCATCGGGCAACAGACGATCCGCGCATAACAGCAGCAGCTTGACGTGGTCGCGCTGGACGTCGAAGTCGTCCGCCTTCTTGGAATTGGAGAAGGTCGGCGGATCGACGTAGATCAGGCCGTACTGCATCGAGCGGCTTTGCAGGAACGTCAGCGAGTCTTCCTGAACCAGCCGGTGGCGGTTACCGGTGAAGCCGTTCAGGGCGAGGTTGCGCGACGCCCAGTCCAGGTAGGTGCCGGAGAGGTCCACGGTCGTCGTGTCGCGGGCATCGCCGGCCGCTGCGTAAACGCTGGCCGTACCTGTGTAGGCAAACAGGTTGAGGAAATGCTTGCCCGCCGACAGCTCGCGGATCTTCGCGCGCACCAGTCGATGATCGAGGAAGAGACCCGTATCAAGGTAGTCGGTCGGGTTGATGAGGAAGGACAGGCCGCCCTCGTGCACCTCGACGAACTCACCCTTCTGGTCGAACTGGCCGTACTTCGAGCCGCCCTTGCCGCGCTCGCGGGTCTTCACCGCGATCCGTTCGCGAGGTATCTCGAGGACTTCCCCCGCCACCCGCACGATTTCGCGCATGCGGATGCGGGCCACGTCCACCGGCACGTCCTGCGGCGCCTTGTATTCCTGGATGTGCAGCCAGTCTTCGTAGACGTCGATGGCCGCTGCGTATTCCGGCAGGTCCTGGTCGTAAGCGCGCCAGCAGGTAATGCCTTCGCGGGACAGGCGCTTGCGCAGGTGGCGGACGTTTTTCTCCAGCCGGTTCTTCAGCATCTGCGCGCCGTCGGACAACGGCTTGGCCTCGCGTGGGGCCTCGTTCCTGGCGCGCAGGGCGAAGGTCAGCAGCGGGGTTTCCAGCGCACCGTTGAACAAGGCGTAGCGCTTGTCCGGACTCAGGCGCAGGGCGCGGCCCAGCTCCTCGTCGCCAGCCAGCACGGCGGCGCGCCAGCCTGCGAAGCGGTCCTTGAGGGCCTGACCGAGGTCGCGATAGAGGACCGGCAATTCGGCGCGGTCGCCCAGGCGTTCGCCGTAAGGCGGGTTGGTGATGACCAGGCCAAGCGGCGTCTCCGGCGGCGGCTCGACGTGCACCGCATCGCGGCGGTCGAGATGCATGAAACCGGCAACGCCGGCGCTCTGCGCGTTGCGCTTCGCGGTCTGGACCATGTGCGGGTCCGAATCGCTGCCGAAGAAGACAGGCCGCAGCGCCCGCAGGCCCTCGTCGGCGCGTGCCTTGGCCTCGTCGTAAATGCTGCGCCAGAGGGTGTAGTCGTGCTTCCGCCAGCCGAGGAAGCCGTAGTAGTCGCGACGCAGGCCCGGGGCTACGTCGGCGGCCATCAACGCACCTTCGATCAGCAAGGTGCCTGAGCCGCACATCGGATCGACCAGCGCACCGCCCTCGGCGTAGATCCGCGGCCACTGGGCGCGAACCAGCATCGCGCAGGCGAGGTTCTCCTTCAGCGGTGCCTCGCCCTGCTGTTCGCGCCAGCCACGGCGATGCAGCGGCGAGCCGGAAAGGTCGATGGACAGCGTGGCCCGGTCGCGGCGTAGGCGCACATTGATGCGGAGATCGGGCTCTTCCGGGTCCACGTCGGGCCGCGCGCCACTGGCGGTGCGGAACTGGTCGACGATGGCGTCCTTGGTCTTCAGCGCGATGAACTGGCTATGGGTGAGCTTGCTCATCGCCGTGTTGGCGTCCACCGCCAGCGTGCCGTGCGGCGCCAGGTGCTCGGCCCAGTCGATCTCCTGGACGCCGGCGTACAGGGCTTCCGGGTCGGCGGCGTCGAACTCGGCCAGCGGCAACAGCACGCGGCTGGCCATGCGCGACCACAGGCAGGCCCGGTAGGCGGTTTCGATGGTGCCGCTGAACGACACGCCGGCCAGCGCCTCACGGACGTCGTCCGCGCCGATGGCGATCAACTCGTCCTTCAGAAGGTATTCGAGGCCCTTGGGACAGGTGGCAAAGAAAGCGCTCATGCCAGGCCACCCAGGAAGCGGCGGAACTCGGCCTCGATATCGGGCAGCGTGGCGCCGAGGCGATGGTCATCCTGGACCAGCAGCGCGGGCATGGCGTGGCCGCCGGCGAAGGCGACCGCTTCGTCCAGCGGGCACACGTCATCCGCATAACCGTGAACCAGGAACGACGGTACGCCCTGGCGAACGGCGAACGGGCGCGGGTAACCCGGGATGCGCGTGGGCAAGGCAAGCAGGAACAGGCCGGCGACCGGCCGCTCGATGGAAGCCAGTCCGGAGACGAAGGCGCCCATGCTCGAACCCACGAGGACCGGCGGCACCGGCGCCGCGGCGATGGCGGCGGCGAGCCTTGCCAGACGCGGCTCGATGGAGCCGGCGTGGCCGTGCGCGTCGTCCTCGCGGTAATCGGGCCGCTCCGTGCTCCAGCCGAGCGTTTCGGCCACCGCGGCTAGCGCGCTGACCTTGGTGGCGTCGGGGCCGGAATCGGAACCGTGCGAAAGAATGATGTGGCCGCGCATGGCGGTCTCCGTACGCGGGATGACCGGCTATGTTATCAAAGCGGCATGATCGACATTCTCCACGCTCCCCTGCCCTACGAGACCCGCCTGCCGGAGCGGGCGCCGGACACCATCGACCTGGTGGTGATCCACTGCACCGAGCTGCCCGACCTGGCCATGGCCCGCGAGTACGGAGAGCGCGTGCTGTACGACAGTGGCGCCGGCAATAGCGGCCACTACTACATCGACCGCGACGGCTCGGTACTGTGCTACGTGGACCCGCTGCGCGTGGCCCACCATACGCGCGGCTACAACCCGCGGTCGATCGGCATCGAGCTGGTCAACACCGGCCGCTACCCGGACTGGTTCCACTCCGCCAACCAGACGATGACCGAGCCCTACCCGGACCGCCAGATCGCCGCGCTACGCGGTCTGCTCGACCATCTCGTCGAACGTTTCCCCTCGCTGCGCCACATCGCCGGCCACGAGGACCTCGACACCGCGATGGTGCCCTCCAGCGACGACCCGGAAAACGAAGTGCCGCGCAAGCTCGACCCCGGCCCGCAATTCCCCTGGGCCCGCGCCTACGACGCAGGGCGGCTTGGCCGGTTGGCGGGTTAGGCCCGTTATACTGGCGCCCCACCGCGCCACCGCTCATCCAGGATCCCCATGTCGGACAACCACGTCGGCGAACTCGTCGAACTGCTCGAACTCGAACGTCTGGAAGACAACCTTTTCCGTGGCCAGAGTCGCGACATCGGCACCCGCTTCGTCTTCGGCGGCCAGGTATTAGGCCAGGCCCTCTCGGCCGCGCAGCGCACCGTGGATCCGAAGCGCGAGGCGCATTCCCTGCACGCCTATTTCCTGCGTGCCGGCGACATCAACGCGCCCATCGTCTACAGCGTGGAGCGCACGCGCGATGGTGGCTCGTTCTCGTCGCGCCGCGTCGTCGCCATCCAGCACGGCCAGCCCATTCTCAACGGTTCCATCTCGTTCCAGGAGCCCGAAGAGGGCTACGAACATCAGATGTCGATGCCCGAAGTGCCGGCACCGGAAGATGTCGAGGCCATGCCCGCGATGTCCGCCGAACAGTTGGCACGCCTGCCCGAGAAGACCCAGCGCTGGCTCGGCATCGATGGTCCGTTCGAATTTCGTCATGTGTGGCCGCGCGACGAGTTGCGCCCGGCCAAGCGGCCGCCTTACCAGCACATCTGGTTCCGCCTCACCGCCCCTATCGAAGACACGCTGGCGTTGCACCAGGCCTTGCTTGCCTACGCGTCCGACTTCCACCTGATCGGAACGGCCACGCTGCCGCACGGCATCTCCTACCTTACGCGCAACATGCAGATGGCCAGCCTGGACCACGCGCTGTGGTTCCATCGCCCGTTCCGCATCGACGAATGGCTGCTCTACTCCTTCGACAGCCCGACCTCGCAGGGTGCGCGCGGCCTGGCACGTGGCATGGTCTACACCCGCGATGGCGTCCTCGTGGCATCCACCGCACAGGAAGGCCTGATCCGCGTCCGCCCGGACTGACCCCATGAGCATCGAGCTTCGGCACCTGCGTTATTTCATCGCCGTCGCCGACGAGCTCCACTTCAGCAGGGCCGCCGAGCGGCTGGGCATATCCCAGCCGCCCCTCAGCCAACAGATCCGCGACCTGGAAGACACGCTCGGCGTACGTCTGCTGCGGCGGACCAACCGTCGCGTCGAACTGACCGACGCGGGTCGCGCGTACCTCGATGCCGCGAAAGACATCGTGGCGCGCGTCGAGGACGCCGGCGACATGGCGCGCCGCGCCGAACGCGGCGAGATCGGCGAGCTGCAGGTCGGATTCACCCGCAGCACGCCGCTGATCGAACGCTTTCCGCGCGCCATCCGCGCGTTCCGCGAAACCTATCCGTCGGTACGGCTGGTACTGCAGGAACGCAACACGTTGCAGCAGATCGACTGCCTGCTCAACGACCGCCAGCAGGTGGGTCTGATTCGCGGCGCGGTGTTACCCGCGCCTCTCCTTGCGCGCAAGCTGGTGGACGATCCACTGGTCGCCGTGATCCGTTCCGACCACCCGTTGGCGCGGCGCAAACGCGCGAAGCTGCGCATGGAAGAATTGGCGGACGAGAATTTCATCGTGTTCACGCGTGCCGCGGGTACCGGCATCCACGACCAGTTGCTGGCGATGTGCCGCAATGCCGGCTTTTCGCCGCACATTTCCCAGGAAGCCGGCGAATCGTCGACGATGATCGGCCTCGTCGCCGCTGGCATGGGTGTGGCCGTGTTGCCGCAATCGATGCGGCATCTCCAGGTGGACGGCGTGGCCTACGTGACGATCGACTCACCCGACGCGGCCAGCGCACTGCACCTGGTGCACCGGCGCGACGACGCCTCGCCGCTGGTGAAGGCCTTCATGCAGCTGATGCTAAAGGCTTGAGCGTCCGCAGCTTCAGCGCGATAGCAAATCCGGCGAGTACCAGCACCGCGACATAGCTCGCCACGCCCGCCCAACCCGCATGCGTCCACGCGAGACCGCCCAGCGAGCCGGCGATGCTCGAACCCATGTAGTACGAAAACAGGTAGAACGACGAGGCATGCGCCTTGGCGGACGGTGCGCGATTGCCGACCCAGCTGCTGGCGATGGAATGGCCGCCGAAGAAACCGAAGGTGAGCAGCGCGATACCGGCGACGATCGCCCAGAGCGATCCACTCGCCGACAACGCCACGCCGGCAAGCATCATCACGAACGTGGTCCAGAGCACGCGGCGGCGGCCTAGCTTGCCCGCCAGCGAACCGATCCACGCCGAGCCGACGACGCCGACCAGATAGACCATGAAGATCGCACCGACATGCGATTGCGATAGCGAGAACGGCGGCGCGAGCAAACGGTAACCCACGTAGTTGTAGATGGTGACGAAAGCACCCATCAGCAGGAAGCCTTCGGCGAACAACCACGGAAGGCCCTTGTCACGCCACAACGACGCAAAGGCGCCGGCCAGCACACGGGGATGCGCGCGCCGCTTCTGGAAATGAAGCGACGGCGGGAGTCCGCGCGCGACCAGGTAAGCGGCGACCAGGCCCAGCGCGCCGATGATGCCGATGGCCACGCGCCAGGACGCATGGTCGGCCGCGACGCCGGAAAGGATGCGCCCGCTCATGCCGCCGATGGCGTTACCACCGATGTAGAGGCCCATGGCATAGCTGATGGATTCGCCGTGCACCTCCTCGCTGAGGTATGTCATCGCAACGGCGGGCAAGCCCGCCAGCGTGACGCCGAGCAATGCGCGCAGGAGGAGAAACGACGACCAGTTCGGCGCCATGGCCGTCAGCAGCACGAGCACCGAGGAACCCAGCAACGATGCCAGCATGATCGGCTTGCGTCCCCAGGCATCCGAGATCGCGCCCGCCAACAGCATCGCCACCGCCATGACACCCGTGGTGAGCGACAACGACAAGCTGCTGCTCGTCGCGTCCACGTTGAACGCACGCGAGAACGCGGGCATCAGCGGCTGCACGCAGTACAACAGGCCGAACGTCGCGAAGCCCGACGAGAACAAGGCGAGATTGGTGCGCCGGAACGCCGGCGTACCGTGGCGAATGCGCCGATCGACAACCGCCGCCAGTGTGGCGGAGGACGAGCCGTCCACGGGGAACCTCCAGGGAATGAGCCAATGGAGAAAGGCTACTCCCTGAATTGAGTCGAATCGATACGATGAAACGTCCGCTTCGATTCGTCGGACGAATGATCAGGTCGGGCGAACGATTAGCGGGAGACCGTGCCTTGTGCGCCACCGTCCCACTGCACGGCCGACGCCAGTTCCTCATTCGTCAACGCCATGTCCCCCGCGTCGACTTCGGTCTTCACCGCCACCACGTGGTCGCCATTGCGCGACAGCTCCGACCCGCCGGTGGCCGTCAATGCCTGCACGCGGGTCTCGTCCGTTGCCAGGAGGACCAGCAAGGTCTTTGACCCTTCGACGAAACGCACGCCGCTGGTCGCCCCGGATTTGGCGAGTTCTTCCGACTTGAGCGGCACCGCCTGCACCTTGCCCGCCCAGCGCGGCGGCGCGACGAAGGTGTAGCCCGCCGCTTCGTCCCGCCAGGAGAAGCGTTTCATCGGTTCCGCGGCGGGTGCGGGATGGCGTTGGACACCGGGCATCTGGGCGGCTCCAGCAAGGATGGGAAGGCCAAGAAGCAAGGCGAGCGTGACGGTTTTCATGGCCGGAACTCCGTGAGGATCGCCCCAGCCTACGCCCTCACCGTCACGAAGGCGTCAAGCCCCCCGGTCAGTCTCCCGTTCGTCGACCGAAGACGCGTCCCGTCCGCTGATCCAGGCGAACAGCACGATGCCCACGATGATGGCGAGCGCACCCGTCGCCGCGAGGGGGCTGGGAACGGCTTCGTGCAGGAAGATCGCGCCGATCAACGTGGCGAACAGCAGTTCCGCGGCTTGCATGGCCTCGACGGCGGCCAGCGCCGTGGGCTGGCGCCCGACCCGTTCGGTCGCATGGAAGAACAGGACCGTGGCGATCACGCCGGATGACAGGGCCACCCCGCCCGCGAGTAGCGCTTCACGAAGTGTCGGGGGCCCGATCGTCGCCCATGTGATCGCGACCATCAGCAACCATAGCGGCCAGCTGGCCAGCGTCATGCCAAAGACGCGCTGGACGGCACCGAGCCTCGTTCCACTGCGCTCCAGATGAAGCAGGATCTGCCGGTTGCCCAGCGGATAAGCGAAGGCGGCGAAAACCACCGCGCCCACGGCCAGCCATGCGGAAGCGTCCAGCGCGCCGTGCGCATGGCCGAATTGCAAGAGCATCACGCCGATAACGATCAGCGCACCGATCGACAGCGCGCCTATGTGCCAGCGCGCCCGCTCGTCACGGTAGATGAAAGGAGCCATCAACGGACCCGCCAACACGGTCATCTGGAAGCTGCCCGCCACGAGCCACGACGGCCCGCTGCTCGCGGCCCATGTCAACGGCACCCCAAACAGCACAAAGCCGACGGTGCTCCAGCCCAGCCACGTGCGCGCATGGCCGCGCAGTTCCCGGGGCAGGTCGCCAAGTCCGCCCTGGAACGGCACGACGACGGCAAGCAGGGGCAGCGTGATGAGGTACCGCAGGATCACCGCCCACTGCCAATGGCCACCGCCGCTGACGACGGCGCGATTGAGGACATAGGTGAGCGTGAAGAAGAGCGCGGAGAGCAGCGCGATCCCCACGGCTTTCAGGGCGTTGGTGCGCATGGTGGGCCTTGCA
>DATNJP010000023.1:0-2728 GCA_035603855.1 Luteibacter sp.
AGATTCGCGCCACGCGTGCCGCCGGCGGCCGCGTGATCGCCGTGGGCACCACCGTGGTCCGCGCGCTCGAGAGCGCCACGGTGGAAGGCGTGCTGCGCCCCTTCGCCGGCGAAACGCAGATCTTCATCTTCCCCGGCTACAAGATCACCAGCGTCGACGCGCTGATCACCAACTTCCACCTGCCGCAGTCGACCCTGCTGATGCTGGTGTCGGCCCTGGCCGGGAAGGAAACGATTCTCGAGGCGTATCGCTACGCCGTGCTGCAGCGCTACCGGTTCTTCTCTTACGGCGACGCGATGCTGATCGTGCCGCCGAAGGCGACCTGACGCGCCTTACGGCGCGCCGTGCGAAAGCTCGCGCGAGATATCGGCCGCCGCGGTCACCAGCAGACGCGACGTCGCCTTCATATCGACCTTCGCACCGCGCCGCTCGATGAAGGGCACGGTCAGGGCACACACCGCGTGATTGCCCTCGATGATCGGCGCGGAGAGGTCGGTGACGCCATCGACCACTTCGCTGGCGATGGTCGCCACGCCCGCGGCACGCACGTCCTTGATGGTGGCTTCGACGCGCGCACGCTTCAGCGTGGGCTCGTGCTCGAGCATGGTGCGGAACCAGCGCTCACGCGTGTCGTCGGTCTGCCAGGCCAGCAGCACGTAACCCGAAGCGGAATGCGAGATCGGGCGACGATGGCCGACGCGAACGACAAGGCCGGTCTCGCCGGGCGGATCGACGCGTGCGATCACCACGATCTGTTCCTGCGAAGGAACCACCAGGTGGCACGACTGATCGATCTCGTCGGCAAGGCGATGCATCACCGGCATGGCGGTTTCAACGAGGTTCTTGACCGGAGGCTGCTCCATGCCGAGACGGAACAGGCGTGGGGTCAGCGAATAGGCGCCCTCGCCATCGGACCGGGCGATGTAGTCGCGATCCTCGAGGACCTGGAGCATGCGGAAGATCTCGCCACGGGAGCGGCCGACGCCGTCGGAAATCTCGGCGATGGACAGGGGCTGGGTCGCCTTGGCGAGCAGCTCCAGGATGTCGAGGCCCTTGTCGAGGGCAGGGGCGCGATACTTCGGCGAATCTGAGGGCATGGCATTCCGTGGCTTGGCGAAGACGTTGCGCGGCAAGTCTAGCCTGCCCCTGTGCGAAGGCACACACAGCGCCGGCCTACACTTATGTTGCACCGCAGCTTGTTATGCAGGTGAATTATAAGTTCATATTTGCACAAGTTGGGGATCGGGTCACGCCGCCGGAGTAAACGCATGCAGCAACACACGCCGTTCGCGGCGCCCGCCACACGCGCCCTCGCTCGGGCTCCCCTGTTCCCCCTTGCGTTGATCGTAAGCCTCTTCTTCCTGTGGGGCGTGGCGAACAACCTCAACGATGTGCTCGTCGCCCAGTTCAAGAAGGCCTTCACCCTGTCCGACTTCCAGGCAGGGCTGGTGCAGAGTGCTTTCTACCTCGGTTACTTCCTCGTGGCCATACCCGCTGGCATCTTCATGCGGCGCTTCGGCTACAAGGCGGCGGTGGTCTTCGGGCTGCTGCTCTACGGTGCGGGCGCGCTGCTGTTCTGGCCCGCCGCCGCCACCGCGACCTACGCCACGTTCCTGGTCGGCCTGTTCGTGATCGCGGCGGGCCTCGCGTTTCTCGAGACCTCGGCCAATCCGTACGTCACGCTGCTTGGCCCGCGTGAATCCGCCGCGTCGCGCCTCAACCTCGCCCAGGCGTTCAACCCACTGGGTTCGATCACGGGCGTGTTGATCGGCCAGCACTTCATCTTCACCGGCGTGGAGCGTTCGCCGGGCGAACTCGCGGCGATGGACGCGGTGGCGCACACCGCTTACATGAAGAGCGAAGCGGCAGCGGTACAGATGCCTTACCTCGTCATCGGCCTCGGCGTGATCGCGTGGGCCATCATCATCGGCGTGACGCGCTTCCCGCGCACCACGACCGACGAGGACGAGGGCGTCGTGGAGCGCGGTGTCCTCGGTCGGCTCTTGCGTGAAGGCCGCTTCATGTCGGCGGTGCTCGCGCAGTTCTTCTATGTGGGCGCGCAGGTTGCCGTCTTCAGCTACATGATCCGTTACGCGCAGGCGACCATGCCGGGCACGCCGGACAAGGCGGCCGCGAATTACATCACGGCAGGCCTGCTCTGCTTCATGGCGGGACGCTTCGCGGGCGCGGCGATCATGAAATACCTGCGCCCGGCCCGCGTACTGCGTACGTTCGCGCTCATCAACGTCGTGCTCGCCGCCATCGCGGCGTTCGTGCCGGGACACGTTGGCATCTATGCCCTCGTGGCGTCGAGCTTCTTCATGTCGATCATGTATCCCACCATCTTCGCCCTTGGTGTCGAAGGGCGTGGCGACACGGAACGCAAGTTCGGCGCCTCGCTGCTGGTGATGTCGATCGTCGGCGGTGCGGTCGTCACCGCGGCCATGGGCGCCACGTCCGACCGCTTCGGGATCGCGCTGGCCATGCTCGTGCCGATGCTGTGCTTCGTGGCGATCTTCCTCTTCGCCTGGCGTCGCACGATGGTGCGGGAGGCGATCGCATGACATGGCAGTGCCTTGCCCTCGACCTGCGCGACGACCCCGCACTGATCGCGGAATACGAGCGCTGGCACACGAAGGCGTTCATCTGGCCGGAGATCGTCGAGTCGATCCGCACGGCGGGCATCCTCGACATGCAGATCTTCCGCACCGGCAACCGGCTGGTGATG
>DATNJP010000024.1:0-6568 GCA_035603855.1 Luteibacter sp.
GAGCTGGAAGCCTTCCGCAAGAAGCTCGGCGAAGAGAACAAGGATCTCAAGATCACCCCGCTGGTCTTCCAGATCAAGGCGGTGGTCGCGGCGCTGAAGAAGTTCCCGCAGTTCAACGCGTCGCTCGATGCCTCGGGTGAAACGCTCACGCTGAAGAAGTACTTCAACATCGGCATCGCCGTCGATACGCCGGACGGCCTCGTCGTCCCGGTCATCCGCGACGCCGACAAGAAGGGCCTGCTCGAACTCGCCGCCGAACTGGGCGAGATCTCGAAGAAGGCGCGCGACAAGAAGCTCACCGCCGCGGACATGCAGGGCGGCTGCTTCTCGATCTCCTCGCTCGGCGGCATCGGTGGCACGGCGTTCACGCCGATCATCAATGCGCCGGAAGTGGCGATCCTTGGCGTGTCGAAGGCGCAGATGAAGCCCGTCTGGAACGGCAAGGAATTCGCGCCGCGCCTGATGCTGCCGCTGTCGCTGTCGTACGACCATCGCGTCATCGACGGTGCGCTTGCCGCACGCTTCGCCGTGTTCCTCGCCAACCAGCTCGGCGACATCCGTCGCCTGTTGCTCTGACGGAGGGACCGGACCATGGCTAACACCATCGAACTGAAGGTTCCCGACCTCGGCGGCTCGCACGACGTCCCGGTGATCGAGATCCTGGTCAAGGTCGGCGACACCGTCGAGAAGGACCAGAGCCTCATCACCCTCGAGTCCGACAAGGCTACGATGGACGTGCCGGCCTCGCAGGGCGGCACGATCACCGAGATCAAGGTCAAGGTCGGCGACGTGCTCAACGAAGGCGCCGTCATCGCCGTCGTCGAAGCCGCTGGTGCGGCTCCGGCCGCCGAGAAGGCCGTCGGCCAGGCACCCGCGAAGGACGCACCGGCGCCCGCCCCCGCGACACCGGCACCCGTTCCGGCACCGCCGAAGAGCGCGACGCCGATCATGGCGCCGAACGCCGCCGGCGACACCGGTCGCAAGGCCGACATCGAGTGCCAGCTGCTGGTGCTGGGTTCCGGCCCGGGTGGCTACACGGGTGCATTCCGTGGCGCCGATCTCGGCCTCGACACCGTCCTGGTCGAACGTTATGAAACGCTCGGCGGCGTGTGCCTCAACGTGGGCTGCATCCCGTCGAAGGCGCTGCTGCACGCAGCCGCCGTGATCGACGAAGCCGCCGCCGTCGAGGCGCACGGCATCAGCTTCGGCAAGCCGAAGATCGATCTCGACAAGCTGCGCACCTTCAAGGAGAAGGTGGTCGGCAAGCTCACCGGCGGTCTCGCCCAGATGGCTAAGGCCCGCAAGGTGCGTACCGTCACGGGCGTGGGCATGTTCGTCTCGCCGAACGAAATGGAAGTCCAGACGGCCGAAGGCACGAAGCTCATCCGTTTCGAGAACGCCATCATCGCCGCGGGCTCGCAGTCGGTGAAGCTGCCTTCGTTCCCCTGGGACGACGAGCGCGTCATCGACTCCACGGGCGCGCTGCAACTGCGTGACGTGCCGAAGACGCTGCTGGTCGTCGGTGGCGGCATCATCGGCCTGGAAATGGCCACGGTGTACGCGGGCCTCGGCTCCGACGTCACCGTCGTCGAACTCGCCGACCAGCTCATCCCGGGCGCCGACGCCGACCTGATCAAGCCGCTGCAGGGCCGCATCGCCAAGCGCTACAAGGGCATCCACCTCGAGACGAAGGTCGTCGAGGCGAAGGCCACGAAGAAGGGCATCGAAGTCACCTTCGACGGCAAGAGCATCCCCGAGACCAAGATCTTCGACCGCGTGCTCGTGGCGGTCGGCCGTTCGCCGAACGGCAACAAGATCGGTGCGGACAAGGCCGGCGTCGAAGTGACCGATCGCGGCTTCATCCCCGTCGATCGCCAGATGCGCACGAACGTGAAGCACATCTTCGCCATCGGCGACCTCGTGGGCCAGCCGATGCTGGCGCACAAAGCCACGCACGAAGCCCGTGTCGCAGCCGAGGTCATCGCTGGCGAGAAGAGCTTCTTCGACGCACGCGTGATCCCGTCGGTGGCCTACACCGATCCGGAAATCGCCTGGGTCGGCGTGACCGAGCGTGAGGCGAAGGAGAAGGGCCTGAAGGTTGGCGTGGGCAAGTTCCCGTGGGCGGCCTCCGGTCGCGCCATCGGCATCGACCGCACCGAAGGCTTCACCAAGCTCATCTTCGACGAGGAAACCCATCGCATCGTCGGCGCCGGCATCGTCGGCCCGCACGCGGGTGACCTCATCTCCGAGCTCGCCCTCGCGATCGAAATGGGCGCCGAAGCCGGCGACATCGCGCGCACCGTCCACCCGCACCCCACGCTCGGCGAATCCGTCGGCATGGCGGCCGAGGTGTACGAAGGCACGATCACCGACTTGTACATCCCCAAGAAGAAGTGACCTACCGATCCCCGCGGTGCCGTCCGGCATCGCGGGTGGTCGTGGCGGGGCATCGTTGCGCATGCCCACGCACCCACACTCCCGTGATCTACGCCGTGGCCGGGTCTCTGAGACCGGCCGCATCTATCTGATTACCGCCGTGACGTGGAATCGCGCGCCGATCTTCCGCGACGTCGCCCATGCCCGGCGCACCTCACGCATCTGCCACGCACCTGCGACATGGAAAGGCGCGTTATGCCTCGCCTGGGTGCTCATGCCCGATCACTGGCACGGCCTCATCGAACTCCACGACGGCGACCTCTCGCGCGTGGTCGCCCGATACAAAGCCATGGTCTCCAGCGCCATCAAACGATCGAGCGGCCGGAAATCCCCCGTCTGGCAGAAAGCCTTCCAGGATCGTGCGCTGCGTAAAGACGACGACGTAAAGGCGGCAGCACGCTACATCGTCGCCAATCCGCTACGAGCGGGCCTGGTAGATCGCATAGGCGACTACCCGTATTGGAACGCCATCTGGCTATGAGGTACGTGCAGGACCTGACCGTGGGTTCGCCTGCGGCCATGGCTGTGGCCACGGGTTTGGATCTCTGTGGGAGCCGCTTCAGCGGCGATGCGGCCTCGCAGTAACCCCCATCGCCGCTAAAGCGGCTCCCACAAAAAGCGCTTCGCGAATCTGTGGACCCCTTGGCAAATCAAGGCATTCGGGCGGCCGTTCGCCCGAACGGTCAAGACATGACCATGGCCCTATCGCTCCGGTTCGCTGGATATGGCATCGTCGGCGGATGCCAGCACCTCAGCCAGCCCATTACCTCCGTCGCCTCGGCATCTGGGATGCCGCGATGATCGTCATTGGCGGTGTCATCGGCGCGGGCATTTTCCGCACGCCGGCCACCGTCGCGCAGCTCACCAGTTCCGGCACCGAGGTTCTCGTGCTCTGGACCCTCGGTGGTCTGCTCACCCTCGCGGGGGTGCTCTGTTACGCCGAACTCGGCGCCAGACGTCCACAGGCAGGCGGCACCTACGTTTACCTTCGCGAAGCCTTCGGCCAACTGCCGGCATTCCTGTTCGGCTGGACGATGGCGCTCATCAACTACCCGGGCAGTGTCGCCGCCGTTGCCACGACCTTCGCCGACTACGCGTGTCAGGCGATGGGCATCTCGCACGACTGGGCGAAGCCGCTTGCCGTGGGAGCGATCAGCTTCATCGTCGCGGTGAACCTCTTCGGTATCCGCGCAGGCGCGTGGGTGCAGAACACCTTTACCGTACTGAAGCTCGCGGCCGTGGCGCTGCTGATCGTCGTCGGCCTGTTCCTCGCGCGCGGTCACCTCGGCCTGGCCTTCGCGGCCGACCCGACGCATGACGTTCCCGCAAGCACGATCGTCGGCGCGTTGCTGCCGGCGTTGTTCGCTTACGGCGGCTTCCATTACCTCAACGACCTCGCGGGCGAAGTCCGGGACCCCCAGCGCACACTGCCTCGCGCGCTCGGCCTGGGCATGGCCAGCGTCGTGGTCTGCTACGTGCTGGTGAACATCGCCTACATGTCAGGCCTCGGCCACGACGGCCTCGCCGCCAGCACGGCCCCGGCGGCCGATCTGATGCGTCGTGTCTTTGGTGAGTCCGGCGCGACCATCATCGCCGTCGGCATCGCGTGCTCCACGTTCGGCTATTGCAGCATCGCCATCGCCGGCGGTGCGCGCGTCCTGCAGGTGATGAGCGCAGACGGGATGTTCTTCCGGCCCGTCGCGAAGATCGACGCCAAGACCGGTGCACCGCGGTTCGCCCTGGTCGCGCTGGGTGGCTGGGCCATCGTGCTGCTGCTGTCGGGTAGCTTCAACGCGCTGCTGAATTTCACGACGGTGGGTGAGTGGCTGTCCCACGCCTTCGGCATCGCGACGATCTTCTGGTATCGCAATAAGTTGAAGTCGGAGCCGTCGCCATACCTGGTGCCCGGATATCCGTGGCTGCCGATGGTCTTCACGACGACCGTGCTGTGCGTCATCGCCGCGACGGCGATCGCCGAGCCCGGCAACGCGGGCATGAGCCTGGTGATCATCGCGATCGGCGTGCCGGTGTACTACCTGTGGCGGCGCAGGCTAAACGCTGCCTGATCCGTGTTGTGTGGAAACTGTAGGAGCCGCTTCAGCGGCAATGTGTGGGAGCCGCTTCAGCGACGATATGTGGGAGCCGCTTCAGCGGCGATGGCTCTTGCGATGAGCTGGCCGCTGCCGCACTAGGCCCGCTGCCGCGGGATCGCCGGCATAGCCGGCTCCCACAGGGTTCCTATGGCCTGGATGTCCAGGCTCCGGCATGCCTCCGGGCGGGCCCAGGACAGGTTCACGTCTTTCGTGGCAGATTCGGGCGATGCGATTACTGACTCTGTTCTTGCTTGCTGGTACGAGTGCCATTTTCGCCGCAACGGCGAGTGCGGCCACCGTTGATCTCGCGCATCCCGCCAACGCCGTGCGCATCGCGGGGCAGGACGCCGCGTTGGATCCCACCATCCGCAAGAGCGCCGGGGGCGAGGAGCTTGTCGCGGTGACGTTCAAGCCTGCGTCGAAACCCTCGCTGGTGCTGGCGCCGATGCAGGGCGTCTGGGCCTGGCCCGTGAACGGCACGATGCGGCTTCGGGTGCAGAACGGGATGCCGTGGACGGTGACGTTGATGGTCGATGTCGCGTCGGGTGAAAAGCATCTCACTGCGACGGTCGGCCTTCCGCCGGGGCCGCCGCAGACGCTTTCTGTGTCGTTGGCGGCGACGTCGCCGCGGGCGTTCGGGATGCAGGTGGGGCCGCCGATGCCGTTTGGGGCTATCGCCGCTGAAGCGGCTCCCACACAGAGCAGTCGGAACTTGATGCTTGTCGCTACTTCCGTTGATGGCGGTGTTGATGCTGGGGCGGTTAGCTCGGTGACGCTTTCGATGCCGCAGCCGGGGGCTCCGCAGACCTTGTTGCTTGGGAAGCTCGAGGATGTGGTCGGCAATGACGATCTTCGTCAGGCGTATACCGGCATCGTCGATCGTTACGGTCAGTACACGCGTGCCACGTGGCCGGAGAAGATTGCTGATGACGCAGCGCTCAAGGCGAGTGCCGACGCCGTGCCGGACGTCACCGGGTCCAGTTCCAAATCGACCACCACCAAGCCCGAAGGCCTGGACCCCTACGGCGGCCGCACCGACCTGCCCACCATGCAAGCCACCGGCTGGTTCCACACGCAGAAACAAGGCGACCGCTGGTGGCTCGTCACGCCCGAAGGCCACGCGTTCTTCTCGCTTGGCGTGAACGCCGTCAACATGACGGACGGGCGTACTTACGTGCAGGGCCGCGAGTTCATGTTTGCCGATCCCGCCGCGGCGAATGGTCCCTTCGGCGGCAGTTCCGACAGTCGTAGTGACCAGGGTTCGCAGCGCGACAACGGCATGAATCACGGTCGCTGGTGGGACGTCTACGCGAACAACGTCGCGCGCACGCTGGGTGCAAACCCCGAAGTCGCATGGCGCAAGCGCACCGTCGATCGCCTGAAGGCGTGGCGTTTCAACACGCTGGGCAACTGGAGCGATCCCGCGTTTGCCGGTGACAAACGCATCGCGTATACCGTGCCCATCCTCATTAGTGGCGACTTCAACAGCGTCAGCACCGGCTTCGACTACTGGGGCCGCATGCCCGATCCGTTCGATCCGCGCTTCGTGAAGGCCACCGAGGTTGCCGTGGCGAAGGCGACGAAGAACGTCCGCGACGATCCGTGGCTGCTCGGCTACTTCGCCGACAACGAACTGGCGTGGGCGGGCAGGGGCCCGCAAGGTCGCTGGGCGCTCGCGACGGGAAGCCTCGCGCAAGGACCGGACAGTCCTGCGAAGCAGGCCTTTCTCGCCTACCTGAAGAAGACGCACGGCGACGCCGCCGCCTTCGCCAAAGCGTGGGGCATAGGCATCACCAACTGGGAACAGGTCGCGACGAACGGCTTCAAGGCGCCGGATCCGAATGAAGCGCATCCCGCCATCGCGGCCGACTACATCGCGTTCCTGAAGCTATATGCGGATCGATACTTCCGAACCGTGGCGCAGACGCTGAAGAAAGCCGATCCGCATCATCTCTTCCTGGGTGGCCGTCTGGCCGTCCGAACGCCGGAGGTGGAAGAAGCGAGTGCGGCATACGCCGATGTCACCAGCATCAACACCT
>DATNJP010000025.1:0-3575 GCA_035603855.1 Luteibacter sp.
AGCTGCTCGATACCCGCCTGGGTGTCCACGGCCGGCAAGCCGCGTTCGGCCAGTTCTTCCAGCACGCGGCATACGCGGGCGTGGGCGTACTGGATGTAATAGACCGGGTTGTCGTTGGTCTGCGAACGCGCCAGGTCGATATCGAACACCAGCTGCGAATCGGCCTTGCGCGCGATCAGGAAGTAGCGCGTCGCATCGCGGCCGGCCTCTTCGATCAGGTCGCGCAGGGTGACGTAGCTGCCGGCGCGCTTGGAAATCTTCACTTCCTCGCCGCCGCGCATCACCGTCACCATCTGGTGCAGCACGTATTCCGGCCAGTTCTTCGGAATGCCGGTGTCCAGCGCCTGCAGACCGGCCTTTACGCGGGCCAGCGAGCCGTGGTGGTCGGAACCCAGTTCGGTGATCGCGCGCTCGTAGCCACGCTGCCACTTGGTGCGGTGGTAGGCCACGTCCGGCAGGAAGTAGGTGTAGGTGCCGTCGGACTTGCGCATGACGCGGTCCTTGTCGTCACCGAAATCGGTGGAACGCAGCCACAGCGCGCCGCCTTCTTCATAGGTATGGCCATGGGCGACCAGCTCGCGCACGGTTTCCTCGACCTTGCCCTCGGTGTAGAGCGACGACTCCAGGTAATAGACGTCGAAGCCGACGCCGAACGCCTTGAGGTCCAGGTCCTGCTCATGGCGCAGCGAGGCGACCGCGAACCGGCGCACGTCGTCGAGGTTGTCCACATTGCCGGAGGCAGTCACGGTTTCGCCGTCGGCTTCGACCGATTCCTTCGCGAGGAAGGCGCGGGCGACTTCGGCGATGTAGTCGCCGCGATAGCCCGACTCGGGCCAGCCCGGCTCGTCCGGCGCGATGCCCTTGGCGCGCGCCTGGGTGGAGAGCGCCAGGTTGGCGATCTGGACGCCCGCGTCGTTGTAGTAGAACTCGCGCGAGACCTTCCAGCCGGCGGCCTGCAGCAGGCGGGCGAGGCTGTCACCGATGGCCGCGGCGCGGCCGTGGCCGACATGCAGGGGGCCGGTGGGGTTGGCCGAGACGAACTCGACCCCCGCCGTGCGGCCGCCACCATCGCGGTTATGGCCGTAACGGTCGGTTTCAGCCAGGGCGCGCACGATTTCAGCGTGGAACGCGGCCGGGGCCAGGAAGAAGTTGATGAACCCCGGGCCGGCGATCTCCACCTTGCCGACCAGCGGCGAGGCCGGCATGGCCTCGACGAGGTCCGTGGCGATGTCGCGCGGCTTACGGCCGGCGGCCTTGGCCATCATCATCGCGGCGTTGGTCGCAAAATCACCGTGCTCGCGGCTACGCGTGCGCTCGATGACGAAGACGGGAGCGACGAAGTCGGACGGCAGCTTGCCGGACTCCCGCAGTGCACCGATGGCCTGCAGGACGAATTGTTTCAGCTCTTGTTTCACGGGATGCGCGACGCGGATATGGAACCGGCAATCCTATCAGAAGGGGAACACCGCCCGTTCGCGGCCTCGTTACGGCTATCCACAGCCTGTGGATAACTCTGTGGGCAATAAACGGCCGCGGGGGTGCCGGTCTCGATGCCCGGGCCCTGACATCGGAGCGTAATAACTAATGGTAAGTAAATTCAACAAGTTGCTGGCCTGACCTGCGCGAGGACAACAGCTGTGACTTCCAAGTGCGAAATGAGCCCAATGTGCATAAGTCCGAATTTGCAAGCCGTCATGGGTGTTGCGGTGCGGCGTAACGGGGCTGTCATGGGTCACCGTCACAATTCGTCTTGTGCCCGGTGTCTCCCCGGCCCAAAGGCACGAAGGGTTGCCCCACCCCTCCCTCGAAAGGTAACCCAGACGGCGCGAGCGGCACTCGCGCCGTTTTTTTTTGCGCCGCGATCAGAGCATGCCGCGCTCTGCCATCGACACGGGGTCGCCCTGTCCGATGATCAGGTGATCCAGCACGCGGATTTCCATCAGCCCCAGCGCCTCGACCAGGGTGCGGGTGATGTCGCGATCGGCCCGGCTGGGCTCGGCGACCCCCGAAGGGTGGTTGTGGGCAAAGATGACGGCACTGGCGTGGTGGCGCAGGCAGGCGCGGACCACTTCGCGCGGATAGACGCTGGCGCCGTCGATCGTCCCCTTGAAGAGTTCCTCGTAGCCGAGTACCCGGTGGCGGGTGTCCAGGAACAGGCAGGCGAAGACCTCGTGCGGCAGGTGGCGCAGGCGGGCGCGCAGGTACTCGGCACTGTCGCGTGGGTTCTCGATGCGGGGGAGTTCGACCAGTCCCTCGCCCAGGGCCCGGCGGGCCAGTTCGAGGGTGGCGAGCAGGCGGGCGCGCTTCACCGGCCCGACGCCGCTCACCGGCGACACGTGGTCGGGATCGGCCAGTAACCGGCCAAGGCTGCCCGCGCGGGTCAACAGGGCGCGGCCCGTCGCCACGGCGTCACAGCCGATGCTGCCGTTGCCGAGCAACACGGCCAGGAGTTCGGCATCGGAGAGCGCGGCGGCGCCATGGGAGAACAGGCGCTCGCGAGGGCGTTCGTGGGCGGCCCATTGGCGGATGGGTTGGGGCCGGTACGCCGCGGGTGACGGGCATGCATCGCGGACGGCGGAGTGGGGATCGGAGCCGGGTTTCATCTGCGTACCTCAGGTCGATGCCGGACGGGATCGCGGCGCGGCCTTCAACTTAGGGTTGCGCAGGGGTGCATGACGATAGAACGATTCTGAAAAAGCGCGTGGCGCGGTGTCCGTGGGGAAATCCGTTAAGCTAACGTGCCTTCCGAAAAGCGTCGTTTCGTCATGAGTCTTCGCCAGCGTCGCATCCTGATTGGCGTTACCGGAGGTATCGCCGCTTACAAGATCTGCGAGCTCGTGCGCCGCCTGCGCGATCTCGAGGCGGAGGTACGCGTGGTGATGACCGAAGGCGCCACCCATTTCGTCACGCCCACCACGTTCCAGGCACTCTCCGGGCAGCCGGTGCGCGTCAGTCTGTGGGACGAACAGGGCGAAGCCGCCATGGGCCACATCGAGCTGGCCCGCTGGGCCGAGCGCGTGTTGATCGCCCCGGCCAGCGCCGACACGATCGCCCGGCTGGCCCACGGCTTCGCCAGCGACCTTCTTTCCACCGTCGTCCTCGCCACGGCTGCGCCTGTCTATGTCGCGCCGGCGATGAACCAGCAGATGTGGGCCAACCTGGCCGTGCAGGCGAACATCGGAACGCTGCGCGTTCGCGGCGTGGGCGTGCTCGGTCCAGCGGACGGAGACCAGGCCTGCGGCGACATCGGCTCGGGACGCATGCTGGAGCCACACGAACTGCGCGACATCCTGGTCGCTTCCTTCGGCGAGCAGCCGTTGCGCGGGCGCAAGGTGGTGGTCAGCGCGGGCCCGACCTACGAAGACATCGACCCTGTACGTTTTATCGGCAATCGCAGCTCCGGTCGCATGGGATTCGCGGTGGCGACGGCGGCTCGCGATGCCGGCGCGGACGTAACCCTGGTTGCGGGCCCCGTGTCGCTGCCCACGCCCGCGGGAGTACGCCGCGTCGACGTGCGCAGCGCCCGGCAGATGCACGACGCGGTGCTCGCCGCATCCACCGGCGCCGATATCTAC
>DATNJP010000026.1:0-21025 GCA_035603855.1 Luteibacter sp.
ATAGTTCGGTTGGTCGGCCTGCATCACGCCCAGATCGTCACGCATCGCTTCGAAGCCGCCTTTCAGCGGTGACAGCCTTGCGTAATCCCGCACGTGGTGATCGTAGATGCGGTCGATTATCGGCGTGACCTTGAACGGCCGGGTTCCCGTGCTGTCGACATTGCAGGCAAAGAAGAACACGCCGGCGGAGCGGTCGGGCGTTGCGCGCGATAGAACGAGGGCCGTGTCGGCACCATCGCTCCAGCCGACGAAGGCGGCCCTGGCGATGCCGAGCGCATCCATGACGGCACGCGTATCGGATGCCATGAGCTCGTAGCTGTACGGGCGGGAATCGCGGGTCGAGCGCCCCTGGCCCCGGCTGTCGATCACGATGGCCCTGTAGCCGGCGTCGACCAGATCCGGTACCTGATGGCCCCAGTTATCCGCGTTCCCCAAACCCCCATGAAGCAGGACCACTGGTGGACCCATGCCCACGCTGGCATACCAGATATGCGCGTTCTCGTTGACGACATGCCCACTTGCGTTGGGTGCAGGCAAGGGAGGGATGCCGTGCACCGCCAGATGGCTCAGATCATCGTCATGAAGCGAATGACTCGTCATCTTCCCTCCCCGGAAGCATGGATCGCGCACGCATGGCCTTGCGAGCGGCCCGATCATGCGACCAAAGATACATCGCAGGCGTGCTCAACAGCGTAAGGAGCTGCGACACGACGAGACCGCCAAGCATGGCGATACCCAGCGGTCGACGCATTTCCGAGCCTACGCCGAAGCCGATGGCCAGCGGCAACGCCGCGCCCATCGCGGCAAGCGTGGTCATCGTGATGGGGCGAAAACGCACGCGCGCAGCCTCCACGATGGCCTCCACCGGGCTCATGCCATGGTGACGTTCGGCCACCAGCGCGAAGTCGACCAGCATGATCGCGTTCTTCTTTACGATGCCGATCAGCATCAATACCGCGATGACCGACATCAGCGTGAGCGGCGTCTGGGTAATCAGCATCGCCAGATAAGCTCCCATGCCTGCCGCAGGCAACGTGGAAAGGATCGTCAATGGATGGATCAGGCTCTCGTAGAGAACGCCCAGCAGCACATACATGAGCCCGATGACCGCGACCAGCATCACGACGGCACCGGTCACCGCTTCGATCAACTTCTCGTTCGAGCCGACGTAAGCGTCCTGCACGCCTGGCGGCAGGCGACTCTGCGCGACGAGGTCATCCACGATACGGATGCCTTCGACCTGAGTGACGCCCGGGGCCAGGTTGTACGTGATGGAAGAAGCTTCCAGCTGGTTGTAGTGCGTGACTTCGCTCGCCGTCATGGAAGGCGTGATGCTGGCTATCGCGGAAAGCGGGACCATCGCGCCGGAGTCGCTTCTCACGTAGGTGTTCAACAGCGCCGCTGGCTGCAACGAGTTGGCGCCCGACGCGGTCAGGATGACCCGATACTGGTTTATGTCGGAGTAGATGGTCGATACAGGCCGTTGACCGAAGGCGTTGTAGAGCGCGTCATCGACGCGCGCCATGCCGATACCCAGGCGCGCCGCGGCATCCCGATCGACGGTCACCGCCTGTTGCTTGCCGACGCCGTCGAAACTGGTGCCTACATCGCGCAGTTGCGGCAGCGCGCGCAAACGGTCGGCAAGCTTGAGGGTGGTCCCCTGGAGGCTTTGCCCGGAGGAACTCGTGAGCTGCAGTTGATACTGACCGCCTCCTGCGCGGCTGTCGCCACTGCCGCCAAAGAACTGGATGGGACTCATGACCACGGTCACGTCCGCGAGGGCCTTCAGCTTTTCCGTGAGGCGACCGATCACGTCCAGGACCCCTTCGCGCCGCTCCGTGCGAGGCTTCAGGTCGACATAGAGCCCAGCGGTACTGCCTACCGCGCCGCCGGCCCCATTGTTGCCGCCGAGGATCGTGGTCACATCGGCCACGGCGGGATCGGCCTGCACGACCGCCGCGACATCGCGGGCACGACGTGCCAACCGCTCGGGTGAGATGTTCGTGTCCGCGCGCACCGTGGCCTGCAGCATCCCGAGATCCTCCTCGGGCATCACGCCTCCACCCGCGGTAAGCGCCACGGCGACAGCCAGGCCTCCTGTCAGCACCAGAAGCAGGACTGGCTGCCAGCGCATCAAGCGCCGGTGTCGCATGGACCAGGCGAGCATGCGCTCGTACTGATGCAACGCCGCCGCGTCCCATCGTTCGAGCAGTGCGGCAACCCGTGAGGGAGCCGCGGCCGGATGAGCCTTCAGGTATCTACCACAAAGCGCGGGCGTGATCGTCAACGACACCACGGCGCTGACCACGATGGCGGCGGTCAGGGTGACCGAGAACTCGTGTACCAGACTGACGAACATGTTGTTGCCGAAGACCATCGGCGCAAACACCGCGACCAGCGAAAGCGTGATCGATACGACCGTGAACCCTATCTCCCGCGTGCCGACCATGGCCGCCTGCAGGACAGGAAGACCCAGCTCCATGTGCCGTACGATGTTCTCTATCACCACGATCGCGTCATCGACCACGAAACCGATCGCGAGCACCAGCGCGACAAGCGACAGGGTGTTGAGCGAAAAATCGAACGCCCACATCGCGAGGAAGGCACCGGCCAGCGACAGCGGTACGCTCACCATCGCGATCAAGGTGGGCCGGGTGCGCCGCAGGAAGAACAGCATCACCAACGCGACCATCACCACGCTGATCGACAACGCAAGCTCCACCTCGTGCAGTGCCGTCTTCGTCGTCTGGGTAAGGTCGAAGATGGGTCGCACCTCGATATCGGCGGGGAGTAGCCCGTGCAACGCCGGAAGGGTCTTCCGGATGGCTTCGACGGTTGCGACGGCATTCGCCTCCGGACGCTTGGTGATCTGCATGACCACGGTCCGTTCGCCGTTGTACCAGGCCGCCTGCGTGGCGTCTTCCTGCCCATCCGCGACATCTGCCACATCGCCAAGACGAACCGGTACGCCCCCGCGCATCGCGATCAGGAGTCGGGCAAACTCGGCCGCGCTGTGCAGGCCGTCGCTCGACACCACGGTCATCTGGCTGTGTGCCGTTCCGATGGTACCCAGTGCCATGGTCACGTTCGCCGCGATGAGCGCGTTACTCACATCGTTGGCCGTCATGCCCTTCGCGGCCAGGGACTGGTCATTCAGTTCCACGCGCACGGCATGAGGCGAGCCGCCGGAAAGCTGCACATTCGCCACGCCGTCCACGCGGGCGATGGCTGGCTTCGCCAGGGTGTCGGCGAGATCGTAGAGGCGGTCCGGCGGTAACGAAGACGATGTCAGCGTCACCAGAAGCACGGGAAGCTGTGCCGTATCGAACTTGAAGTACTGCGGGGGCGCCGGCATGCCCGGTGGCAGGTCGATCGCGGACGCGTTGATCGCTGCCTGCACATCGCGCGCCGCCGCATCCGTCTCGATGCCGAATTCGAAGAGGATCTGCACCTGCAGCGAACCTTCGTTGGCGGTGCCGACCATTTGCTTCACGCCCGGAATGCGCCCGAGGTGTCGCTCGAGTGGCGCCATCACCGTGTTGGCGATGGTGTCCGCATTGGCACCAGGCATCTGCGCGAACACCACCACGGCGGGGAGCTCGATGGCAGGCAACGCCGCGACGCCCAGCAATCGATACGCCCACAATCCGGCCAATGCCAGCCCGATGCCCAACAGCGAAGCACCGGTCGGTCGCCGAATATGTGCAGCGAAGATACTCATGCTTCTTCCGTGAACCCCCTTCGTGCTTCAGTCCCACCATATCGTGCAAGCCCGCCGACACACCCGTGCCATAGGTTGGTCACATGGCGTGACATACCCAGGGCGCGAATTTGGTTTAATCGTTCGCAGGATGTGAAGAAACCCAGACACGGGATCCGGAGCCTGGCATGACGAAAATCCCCGTAATGCTCGTTGCTGCGCTGCTTTCATGGGGCACGGCGCAGTCGATCGCGGCCCAGTCCCTTGCGCATCCCGAGATAGGCTCGTTTGGATTCGACATCGCCGGCATGGACCGCGCCATCGCGCCCGGATCCGACTTCTACCGTTACGCCAACGGCACATGGGCGCGGTCGACGCCCATCCCGGCGGATAAGTCGAACTTCGGCATGTTCACGCGCCTCGATGATCTGAATCGAGAGCGCGTCAAGGGGATCCTGGATGCCGCTAGGGAAGATGCGCACAGCAAGGCAGGTGCCGCATACGCGGCATTCCTTGACGACGCCGCCATCGAATCGAAGGGACTGAAGCCCGCCCTGCCCTGGCTGGATCGCATTGAAGCGGTCGCCACGCGTGCGGATTACGCACGGCTCGTTGCGCAGGCCGCACGTGAGGGTGTCGCCATTCCGTTTGACGTCGTCGTGACCCAGGACGATCGCGATCCGGATACCTATGTGTTGAAGCTCGGCCAGGCTGGTCTCGGCTTGCCGGATCGCGACTACTACATCCGGTCCGATGCCGCGATGGTCAAGACACGCTCGGCCTATCGCGACCACGTAGCACGACTGCTCGTCTTCGCAGGCACGCCCAAAGAAGAAGCGTCACGGCGTGCGGATGCCCTGCTGCGCATGGAAACCGATATCGCGAAGGTCAGCTGGAATCGCGTGGACAGTCGCGATGCCGGTAAGACGTATAACCGTCGCACGCGTACGCAGGTAGCTTCGCTCGCTACGGGTTTCGGCATGGACGTATTTCTCGACGGGATCGGCGCCCAACCAGGCGAACTGGTCGTGACCCAGCCGAGCGCCGTTGGAGGCATCGCACGAGTGCTGGGCGCCACGCCTTTGCCCGTACTGAAAGACGCCCTTCGCGTGGCGGTTCTGGATGCCTACGGCGACGTGCTGCCGCGCGCCTTCGCCCAGGAACGATTCGACTTCCACGGTCGCCTCCTGAGCGGCGCCGAGCAGCCGGAACCACGCTGGAAGCGCGCCGTGACGTTTGCAGTCGACGCCGTGCCCGACGAGGTCGGCAAGGTCTACGTGGCGCGTTACTTCCCCGCGGACCACAAAAGAGCGGCGGAGGCGCTGGTACGTAATCTGGTGGCTGCTCTGGACCTGCGCATCCAGCGATTCGACTGGATGACACCGCAAACCAAGGTTCGCGCACGCGCCAAGCTGGCGGCATTCCATCCCAAGGTCGGCTATCCCGATCGATGGCATGACTACACCGGCCTCGACATGCGCAGTGACGACGCGTTCGGCGATCAAGGCCGGGCCCGTGCCTTTGCTTTCGACAGGGATATGGCGAAGCTCGGCCATCCTTTCGACCGCGACGAATGGCGGGTGACACCCATGACGGTGGATGCCTTCGCCAACTTTTCCGCCGTCGAAATCGTCATCCCCGCAGCCATCCTGCAGCCGCCCTTCTTCGACCCAGCCGCCGATCCCGCGATCAATTACGGCGGTATCGGCGCGTCCATCGCGCACGAGATCACCCATCAGTTCGACGATCAGGGATCGAAGTACGACGAGCGCGGGCGCCTGACCACGTGGTGGACGCCATCCGACCTCGCCGGATTCGACGCCCGGACAAAGGCGCTGGCACGCCAGTACGATACGTACCAGCCGCTGCCGGGCATCCATGTCAACGGCGCCCTGACCCTCGGGGAGAATATCGCCGATCTCGGCGGGCTGGCCATTGCCTACGATGCCTGGCGGATCTCATTGAAGGGCGAATCCGCACCGGCACTCGACGGGTTCACCGGCGACCAGCGCTTCTTCCTTGGCTGGGCGCAGATATGGCGGCTGAACTATCGCGATGCCGACCTGCGCCAACGGCTGCTCACGAACCCTCACGCTCCCGCGGCCCAGCGCGTATGGAACTCGCGCAATCTCGATGCCTGGTACACGGCGTTCGACGTGACGCCAGGCCAGGCGCTCTATCTGTCAGAGAATGAGCGCGTCCGGATCTGGTGACGCCATCGCTGGCACCTTCGTGAGGAACGTCGCGGACGGCACGAAGAACAACGTGCCCGTCACGGGCTTGCTCACATCCAACAGCCGGTCATAGTTGCCCGGTGGATTGCCGATGAACATGTTGACCAGCATCCGTTCGATGCGTGACGGCGATCGCGCATACCCGATGAAATAGGTACCGAACTCGCCCTTGCCCACCTCGCCGAAGGGCATGTTGTCGCGCACGATCTGCAACGGCTCGCCGTTATCCTCGATGCTCGTCAGCACGTTGTGCGCGTAGGACGGCTTCTCGTCTTCCCTCAGCTCGACATCCGAGAGCTTGCGGCGCCCGATGATCTTCTCCTGCCGCTCCACCGGCATCGCGTTCCACGCCTTCAGATCGTGCAGGTACTTCTGCACGATGACGTAGCTTCCACCGGCGAAGGCGGGATCTTCATCGCCGATGATCGTCGCGCCTTCGGCCTCATGGCCCACGGGATTCTCCGTGCCATCGACGAACCCAAGCAGGTCGCGCTCGTCGAAGTACTTGAATCCGTGCACCTCGTCCGCTGTCGTCACATGGGGACCGATCCTCGACATCACTTCGCTTGCCAGCTCGAAGCACAGGTCCATGTGGGTCGCCCGGATATGGAACAGGATGTCTCCCGGCGTCGACGGTGCATGATGCTCGCCATGGAGTTCACGGAAAGGGTGCAACGACGCCGGCCTGGGTTTGCCGAACAGGCGGTCCCAGACGGCCGACCCGAAGCCCATGACGCATGAAAGGCGGCGATCAGGATGGCGGAAACCGATGCCGCGCAATAGCGAGGCAAGGTCGCCGCAGAGTTCTCGCACGGCGGCGTCACCCCGCGTGTCGGGCACGAGCGTCACGACAAGGAAGATGGCCGCGTGGGTGAGCTTCGCCGTGACCGGCTGGGAAACGACGGTATCAGTCACGGGGGCGGCTCAAGGCAGCCAACCCTTCATCCAGGACTCGAACAACGCCAGCCGGGCGGCGTCCCACGGTTCGCCGCCCGGCGGCATGCGCGGCGTCTCGGTGCCCTGTAGACGGGCGAACACATGACGGGCGTTGGCGTGGTCCGCGTGGACCGCGTCACCCGCCGGATCGGCCATGTAGTCGAAATCACGCAACCTCACGCCCATGCCACCCATGCATCGGGCATCGCCGTCGGTGAAAAGGGGTGCAATGTCTTTCGCAAACGACTCAGTCATCGATCTTTCCCGGTGGGCTGCTTTTGGCCTCGGGATGCTAGGGAGTTGCGTGAAGGGCCGGTAGGCGCCCCGGCGTATACATCGCGTTGTCCGCGACGCAACAGTGGAGCCGGGCGTACAATCGGCCTTCCCAGATCAGAACGGGAGAACGTCATGAAACGCTGGTTCCTGCTGGCCGCCCTGACGGCCCCTGTCGCCCTGGCGCATCACGGCTGGAGCGAATATGACGCCGACAGGCCGTTGAACCTGACGGGCACGATCGAATCCTCGACCTATACCCAGCCCCATGGCCACCTTCGCCTGAAGACGGACAGTGGCAGTTGGGACGTGGTCCTGGCACCACCCTCGCGCATGGAAACCCGTGGCCTCGCCAAGGACATGCTGACAGCGGGTAACCACGCGGTCGTATACGGCTATCCGCACCGCAGCAAGACCGATGAAATGCGCGCGGAGCGCATCACGATTGGCGGCAAGACGGTCGAGTTGCGCTGATGGAAGGCGTCGCCGACTGGCTGGCGGCGACGCCATGGGCGGAAGCCATGCGAAGCAGCCCCTGGCTGTATCCCATCGTTGAAACCGTCCACATCATCGGCTTCTGCATCCTGGTTGGCGCGGTCGCCATGTTCGACCTGCGCGTGCTTGGATGGGGCCGGGCGTTGCCCATCTCCGCATTGGGTCGCCACCTGCTGCCGTGGTCGCTCGGAAGCTTCGCGCTGGTGCTGCCCGCCGGGCTGCTGATGTTTTCCACGCAGCCGCATGCCTTTCTTGCCAACCCCGTATTCCTCCTCAAGCTGACGCTCATCGCAGTGGCCGGTGTCAACGCCCTGCTGTTTCACATCGGCATATACCGATCCGTCGCGACATGGGAAACGGGCACAACAGCACCACCGCTTGCGATATCACAGGCGTTGTTGTCGCTGGCCTTGTGGCTTGCGGTCATCTGCTGCGGCCGTCTGCTTGCCTATGTCTAGAAGGCCCCTCTGATCACATTCGTGACCGGATTCCGGGCTAACATCGCTAGAACGCTGGCCCGGCTCTGCCGTCTCGGCACAACCGGACCACGGAGCCAGGCATGAGCGTTCAGTTACGAAACAACGTCCGGGTGGTCGGAGACGGCCCTGCGACGATGGTGTTCGCCCACGGCTTTGGCTGCGACCAGAACATGTGGCGGTTGCTTGTGCCGACATTCGCGGAGCACTTCCGGGTGGTCCTGCTCGACCTCGTAGGCAGCGGGGGCTCGGACATCTCGGCATACGACTATCGGAAGTACGACAGTCTCCACGGATATGCCGATGACATGGTCGAAGTCGTCCGGGAGTTTGGCCGTGGCCCCGTCGTGTTCGTCGGCCATTCGGTAAGCGCCATGATCGGCGCACTCGCGGACATCAAGGCGCCCGATCTCTTCGACGCGCACATCATGATCGGTCCCTCGCCCTGCTATATCGACCAGGGCGACTACATCGGCGGATTCACGCAGCGGGATATCCAGTCGCTCCTGGAAACCCTGGAGAGCAATTACCTCGGCTGGTCCAGCACCATGGCACCGACCATCATGGGCGCGCCTGACCAGCCTGAACTGAGCGAGGAACTGACCAACAGCTTCTGCAGGACGGATCCCGAGATCGCGAAGCAGTTCGCGCGCGTGACCTTCCTGTCCGACAATCGATCGGACATCGGCCGGCTGACACACCCTGCACTGATCCTGCAATGCACCGACGACATCATCGCCCCGGTGCAGGTCGGTGAGTATCTTCATCGTTCGCTTCGCCACAGCACGCTGCGCCTTATCGATAACGTGGGCCATTGCCCGCACCTCAGCGAACCGCACGCCAGTATCGATGCCATGAAGGAATTCCTGGCAACGCTTGACCTGCGCGATGAACACTGAAGACGACGGCTTCCCCGGGGGAGGCATCGGGCACGAGGTAACGGCGTGCGGCCTGGTCCTGACCGACCCCGATGGACTCATACGCCGCGCGAATCACACGTTCTGCGCATGGCTGGGTTATGAGCGCGAACAGCTCGTGGGAAAGCTGCGACTGCAGGATCTCCTGACCATTGGCGGGAAGATTTTCCATCAGACGCATTGGCTTCCTTTGCTGAAGATGCAGGGCTCGATCGCCGAAGTGAAACTCGACCTGGTCCACCGCGACGGCCGGGCGTCGCCCGTGGTGATCAACGCGGTCAGTCGCGAGCACTCTGGCGTCGCTTACCATGAAGTGGCGGTCTTCGTGGCCGAGGACCGTCATCGTTACGAGCGAGAGTTGATGGTTGCACGCAAGCGCGCGGAAGAGCTCCTTGCGACGCACCTGGCGTCACAGGAAGCCCTGGCACTGGCGGACGCCCGCCTGCGGATCGCCGCCGAAGACCGTGCGCGATTCGCGGAACAGATGATCGGCATCGTCAGCCACGACCTGCGCAATCCCCTCACGGCGATCAAGATGGGCATGAACATTCTTGGTACCGAGGAACTGCCGGCGGCGAAACGCGATCGCATCGCCGGGCATATCGACGCTTCCGTCGATCGCGCGCGTCGACTCGTTGACGACCTGCTCGACTTCACCCAGGCGAAAATCGGTGCGGGTCTTAGCGTCTCGCTCCGGCAGGTGGATCTGCACGAGATCGTGGCGGATGCGGTCAGCGAACTGAGGCTCGCCTTCCCAGGCCGCACCTTCGTCCATGTCCAGCATGGCGATGGCGACGCCCAGGCCGATGCCGATCGGATAGCCCAGCTCCTCGGGAACCTTGCCGCCAATGCCGTGGCCTACGGCGCCGTGGATACACCCGTGACCGTGACGTCCCGTACCGCCGCAGGCACGTTTTCCCTTGATGTGCATAACGCGGGCACGCCCATACCGCCCGAGATGTTGCCTGTGATCTTCGAACCCATGACACGCGGCACCGTGGCCGGCACCAGCCTGCGCAGTGTCGGCCTGGGATTGTTCATCGTGCGGGAGATCGTCCACGCGCACGGCGGGCAGATCGCGGCAACGTCTTCGTCTTCCGACGGTACGTCGTTTCTGGCGACGTTTCCCGGCAGGTAGCCTCGCACTCACCTCCGTGGTGGTGCGGGCTACCGCAGGCGGTTCCGCTCACCCCAGTGCGGGATCGGAGACCGAAGGCTGGCCTGTTTCCCTATGCCCCGCGAACCGGCGCATGAACGATGGGTCGGCATCACAGGTCGCCGTGAGGTCGTACCAGTGATCGGATTCCGTGATGTCCCAGCGACTCTCCGCGTGCTCCCCCGGCTGCAGCCAATAACGACGCGGCGGCTGGCGAAGATAGTCGTTGGCCTGGATCGTGATGGCGCAAGGCTTGCCACCTTCATTGCTCAGGACAAGACGCAACTCGCCCGGATGGTGTCCTTCTGACATCGTTACTTCAGGTAGCGCGATACGGTGGCGTTCTTCGCCCTGGGTGGGTTGCTTGCCACTGAACTGGCGAAGGAAGCCATTGGGTCCGAGGACGGTGAGGTCGTACGCATCGCCGCTGTATGAGCTCGTCCAGTGATCCGACAGCGACTTGCCAGGTTCCACCGTATACGTCCAGGGGCCGTCCGAGCGAAGCGACGAGGTGACATGAAAACAGGCGCCGATGTCACCGCTGTTGGCGAAGTCGAGGTTGTAGCGCCCCTGCCCCTGGTCCAGTTCACCCGTCACCTCCAGCGCGTAAGCGAGGGCACGCGCGGGGCGCTGTCCGCGCTCCTGTCGCGGCAGCTTCTGGCGGCTCGGCGGCGTCGGGCTGAGCGTGGCATGGTTGCCGCGGTCGGGTTCATAGGTTTGCGTGGACGGCAGGCGGGGAACCCGCCCATCGTGGCCCTCGAAATCGAATGCCCGGGTCAGGTCGCCGCACACGGCGCGCCGCCACGCCGAGATATTCGGTTCGCGCACGCCGAACCGCTGCTCGAGGAAGCGGAGGATGGACGTGTGGTCGAACGTTTCCGAACAGACCCAGCCGCCCGTGCTCCAGGGCGAAACCACCAGCATCGGAACGCGCACGCCGAGCCCGTAGACGCCCGGATTGAAGCCGTTGCCGCCGGGATAGATCTCGCCGTCGACGCTGACGGTCGACAGCCCGCAATCCCGCGACATCGGCGGATGGGCCGGCACCATGTGATCGAAGAACCCGTCGTTTTCGTCGTAGGTGACGAGCAACGCGGTCTTGCTCCACACCTCCGGGTTGGCGGTCAACGCGTCGAGCACCGCATCGAGATACCAGGCGCCGTAGTTGGCAGGCCAGCTGGGATGTTCGGTGTAGGCCTCGGGGGCCGCGATCCACGAGACCTGCGGCAGGCGGTTGGCCACGACGTCGTTCTTCAGTATCTCGAAAAGCGACTGGCCGTTGAGCGTGTCGGTGCCGGTACGGGCCTTGTCGTAGAGCGGGTTGCCCGGCTCGGCATTCCGGTACTGGTTGAAGTACAGCAGGGAGTTGTCGCCATAGTTGCCGATATAGGGATTGGAACCCCAGCCCCAACCGCCTGCGGCGTCCAGCCCGATGCCGATGTCCTGATAGATCTTCCACGACACGCCGGCGGCCTCGAGGCGTTCGGGGTAGGTCGTCCAGCCATAACCGAGCTCCGCATTGGAGAGCACCGGGCCACCGCCCTGCCCGTCATTTCCCACATACCCGGTCCACATGTAGTAACGATTGGGATCCGTGGAGGAAAGGATCGAGCAGTGGTATGCGTCGCAGACGGTAAAGGCATCGGCCAGCGCGTAATGGAACGGGATGTCCTCACGCGTCAGATAGGCCATCGTCGTCGTACCTTTCGACGGTACCCACTGGTCATACTTGCCCTGGTTGAAGGCGGCCTGCGTGTCGTTCCATCCATGCGGCAGGTCTTCGATGAACTGCAGGCCGAGGTTATCCGCCTTGGGGCGGAACGGAAGCACGTAATCGTCGCTGCCGGCGGTCAATGGCTGGTGCCAGACGGACCGTCCGTTCGGAAGTCTATGCGTCCGTGGATCACCGAAGCCTCGCACGCCGCGCATGCTGCCGAAGTAATGGTCGAACGAGCGGTTCTCCTGCATGAGGATGACCACGTGCTCGATATCCTTCAGGGTGCCCGTACGGCGCGCGGCCGGTATGGCAAGCGCCTTCTGGATGGACGGCGGGATGACCGACGCCGTGATGGCGGCGCCTGCCGCGCCAAGCGAAAGTTTCAGGAAATGCCGACGATCCTGTGAGGTCATGCGTGTCCCCTGCGCTGTCGTTGTGCCCCTGTCCCGATCGATTGTCGGGATGGCTTATGACAGTTTTGGCACGCTGACGAGGCACATGATCGCCCCCGCCCGAAAACGCAATGGGCGTCACACTTCCTGCGATACCGACCCGGTCAGGCGTCCCTGGCCCGAACCACGGCGTCGCACGACGTGCTGACCAAACGGTGTGTGGATAACAGGGAGTCCGGGACCTAGATTTCGCCCATCAAAACTCTCCCGAGGCACGTGTATGGCAGACCTCTTTCAATCTCAAAAGCTCGGCGACGCGGTGGTGCTGAAGAACCGCATCGTGATGCCGCCGATGACTCGCACGCGTACGTCCGAGGGCGAACTTCCCACCGACGGCGACCTTCCGAACGAGATGATCGCCACCTACTACGGTCAACGTGCCGGCGCCGGCCTGATCATCAGTGAAGCGACCGACGTGGAGCAGTCAAGCCACGGTTATGCCAGGACACCCGGCATCCACTCCGAAGCCCAGATGCGCGGCTGGCGCCTCGTGACCGACGAAGTCCACCGTCAGGGCGGCACCATCTTCATGCAGTTGTGGCATGTGGGCCGCATGGCGCATTCCTCCATCCTGCCCAACGGCCAGATGCCGGTCGGCGCAACCGCAGAACAGGCCGTGGGCTCGTCGGTGTTTGCCCATGGCCCGGACGGCCGGCTGGGGTACATGCCGGCGGACAAGCCGAGGGCGCTCAGCACCGACGAGGTCTCGGCCATGGTCGGCACCTTCGCCAAGGCCGCCGCCAATGCACGAAAGGTCGGATTCGACGGCGTCGAACTTCACGCGGCCAACGGCTACCTCATCGAACAGTTCATGAACTCCGTGCTCAATACGCGTACCGATCGCTACGGTGGTGGCAGCATGGAAGACCGCACTCGCTTCCTGATGGAAGTCGTCGACGCGGTCGTGGCCGAATGCGGGCCGGGACGCGTGGGCGTTCGCCTGTCGCCGTTCGGCACGTTCAACTCGATGCCCAAGGAACCACTCGCCGAGGAAACCTTCCTCTACGTGGCTGAGCAACTGGGACGCCGTGGCGTGGCGTACATCCACCTGCTCTACGAACTGATGCCGGAAGGCAACATGGAGACGGCCACGTTCAAGCCGCACTACCTGGACCACAGCCTGATTGCCAGGGCCCGCGAGGTGTTTCCAGGTGCCATGATCTGGTGTGGCGGCTTCAACGACCGTGAGCGTGCTCAGGAGGCGCTGGATACGGGCCTGGTCGACCTGATCGCGTTCGGCCGCCCTTATATCGGGAACCCGGATCTCGTCGAACGTCTCCAGAACGGCTGGCCCCTGCACGTCGCCGACCGCTCGACCTACTACACCCGCAACGGCGAGGTCGGTTTCACGGACTTCCCGACCTATCGCGACACCAGCCCGAGCCCCGTCGCTGCCTGACAGAGACACGGCCGAGGGCCCGTGAGAAGCGCGTGGGAAGCCGCGGTCGATAACGCGGCTTCCCCTGTTGGCAACCGGAACAACCGGTGATGTCTATCTCGCCGAGTCACCCCGTCGGTACTCGACCGTCAGTTCATCCAGTCGTGTCTTGAGGTCGGCGGACAACGTGTAGTCGGACGCGGCCAGGGTGTCCGTGAGTTGCTCCGCGCGACTGGCGCCCAGGATCACCGAGGTGATCGACGGGTTGGCGAGCATCCACGCAACGGCCAGCTTCGTCAGCGGCTCACCGGCTTCCGCAGCGACCTGCTTGAGCTTGTCGACCGTCTCGAACTCGCGTTGGCGCCAGTAGCGGGCCTGGTACAGCGCACCGAACTGACCAAGCTCCGAGGAGAAGCGGCCCTTGTCAGGCGTCTCTTCCTGCCGGTACCTGCCTGTGAGGAGTCCGCCCGCCAGCGGGTTGAAAGGGATGACCGCCAGGTGTTCCTCGTCAGCCAGGGGAAGCAGCTCGCGCTCGATTTCACGGAACAGCAGGTTATAGCGCGGCTGCACCGAAACGAACGGCACCAACCTCGCGAGTTCCTGGCGGCCGAGCGCACGCGCAAGACGATAGGCGAGGAAATTCGAGACGCCGATGTATCGGGCCTTGCCCGACCGGACGATGGCGTCCATGGCATCGATGGTCTCGTCCAGCGGCGTCACCGCATCGTCCGCGTGAAGCTGGTAGAGATCGACATGGTCGACGTCCAGGCGCTTCAACGATGCGTCGATCGCGTCGTGCAGATGCTTGCGCGACGCCCCACGATCCCAGGGCGAAGGCCCCATCGGACCGCCTCCCTTCGTCGCAAGAATGAACCGGCCCCGCCGCCCCTTGAGCCAGCGACCCGTGATTTCTTCCGAACGACCGATACCACCCGCATCCGCACCCGCGGGGTACATGTCCGCGGTGTCGATGAGGTTCACGCCGGCTTCGGCCGCCATGTCGAACATCCGGAACGATTCCGCCTCGTCGGCCTGCTTACCGAACGTTCCCGTTCCCAGGCAGAGACGGGACACCGTGAGGCCCGTGCGGCCAAACGTCTTGAACTGCATGGTGGCTCCTTCTTGATCGGACTGGCCTTAATATAACGATCATTATATTAAGAAGATGAAGGAGCGCGTGCGAAGCTTTTAGTGGAGGCCGCTGTCCGTGAGCCCGAGTTTTCCTGCGACGGCGACCGCTTCGCCTCGGGAACAGACGTCCAGCTTGCGCAGGATGGCGGAGATGTGGTGCTCCACCGTCTTTTCCGAGCGGACGATGCGCTGGGCTATCTCCGCGTTCGACAGGCCCTTCGCGAGAAGACTCATCACGTGACACTCGCGCATGGTCAGGCCCGCCGGGTTGGCGGCCGTGGTGGCACGCGGACCGCGCGTCACGCCGCGCACACCTGCCTGCCGCAACTGCGCGCGGCAGAGTTTCACGGTGGCGCAGGCGCCCATGGCTTCAAAGATCGCCAAGGCCTCGAGCTTGCTGGCCTCATCGCCATCCCACAGCGCCATTGCGCGCATGAAGGGACACGCAAGGCGCTCCCACGTGGCTGCCGCTATTTCCCAGTCGCCGTCGCACTGCATCGCATAGGGATCGTCGACATCGCGATACTTCCCGGCACCTTCGCCCAGCTTCCAGCACCAGAAGCCCAGTTCGCTCAGTTCGCGCCGGTCACCAAGGTCCTCGGCCATCTCATAGGTGTGCCTGATCCAGGGGTCTTTCAGGCTCGCATCGCCGCGCAGCCAGGCGGCCTCGGCTCGCGCGGCCGCGATGGGCGCGAGCCTTTGCAGTTCCCCCGTGTTGCTGGCGAGTTCGCTCGCTTCGTCGATCAATTCGGCGGCACCGGGGTCACCACGCCGGAGGCGGATACGCGCGAGCACGGCCATCGCGGGAATGCGTGTCACGGGTGCCACCGCGTCGCGGACGATGAGCTGACCCGCAAGGCGCGCGGCATCGTCCCAACGGCCCTGCTCGAAGTCCAGCCGGGCTTTCCATGCGAGGACGTAGTTGGCCCATGAATCGAGGTCGCGGTCGGAGAAATACGTACTGGCTTCGCGAATCGTCCGCGCGGCCACCGCATAGTCGCGGGTCGTGACTTCGGTACTGGTCAGGTTCGCATAGGCCCGGGCCACATGCTCGCCATAGCCGTGTTCGAGCGCAAGCGAAAGGCTTTGTTCAAGCATGCCCCTGCCCTCCGCATCGCCGCGGGCGTGCATCGCCGTGCCCACGTTGTTCATCGCATGGCACAGGGCTTCGGTATCTCCGATGCGTTTGGCGAGCTCGATGGCGCGGGTACCCCATGCCACCGCGTCACCCGTGCGTCCGGCGAGCATGTACAGCTGCGACCGGTTGCTGAGCGCCCAGGCGAACTCGCTGTCCTCGGTCAGCTGCTCGAGAAGTGCCACCGCCTGGTCCGCATACGCTTCGGCCTCGCGATTGCAGCCGGCAAACCAGTGCAGGCGGGACAGCCAGCGCAAGGTCCGCCCTTCTTGCGTGCGCTCGCCCAGGTCCCGCCAGATAGCCAGCGCCCGCAAGCTGGCCGTCATCGCCTCGTCCGACTGGTCGGTCAGGTAGCACTGGTACGAGCGTCGACCGAGCAAGTCCGCTTGCTCGCGTGGCGACAGCCGTGAGGCATACGCCAGGGCCACGCCATAGAGCTTGGCGGCCTCGCAGTGCGAACCGTGGGAGATGGCTTCGTCGGCCGCGACGGGAGCGTACTTCAGCACGGCGCCCGCGTCGCCTGCCCGTGCGGCGTGATGCACGAGTCGCGCCGTCGACACCTGGCCGCCTTCGGCCTCGAGGTAAGACAAGACGCGCGCATGCAGCGACGCCGCGACGGGCGCCGGCATCGCGTTCTCCATCGCCATGCGCGCAAGCTCATGGCGATAGGCATAGGCACCATCCGCGACGGTGAGGAGCCCCGATGCGAGGGCTTCGGAGATAACGTCGGCCGTCGGCGCGAGTACGGCGTCGACCATGGCGATCTCCGCGCGTGCCGGCACGATGGCGACGAGGTCGAGCAGCGCACGCACCTCGGCGGGCTGTCGTGCGGCACGCGCAAGCACGGCATCGCGCACGGTGGCAGGTACACCGTCCGAGCGAAGGATCTCCGTGACGAAGAAGGGGTTCCCACCCGTCGTGGTGAAAATGCCGTCTTCGGTGCATCCCGACTGCCGGGCCATCTGCGCCACGCCTTCTTCGGTCAGCGGCTGCAATGGGACACGTATCGCCGCATCCGCCGGGAGGTCGCCGAACACCGTGCGCAATGGATGCCTGTCGCCTATCTCATCGTCACGATAGGTAAGCAGGAGCACGGCGTGTAACGGTTGAATACGGCGAGCCAGGTATTTCACGAGGTCCAGCGTGGCCGTATCCGCCCAGTGCAGGTCTTCGAGAATGACGAGGGTAGTACGCGGCGATTGCTGCAGGTCGGCGAGGATGGCCGTGAAAAGCCTTGCACGGGGGCCGTCAGCGCCAAGCATGCCCTGCACGTCGGCGTCGAACGCGGCCGCCATGTCATAGATGGGCCCGAGGGGCCTGGGCGAGAACAACGCCTCGCAGCTGCCCCAGAGCACGCGGTCTCCCTCTCCGGTGCGATCGCGCACCAGCCGCCGGGTGAGCGCGGTCTTGCCGATACCCGCTTCACCACTGATCAGGACGATGTGTCCCTGGCCCTGCTCCGCCCGCTCGACCGCATCGTGCAGGCGCTGCAGAGGGTAATCGCGTTCGATGAGTTCCACGCGGCAGACTCCCCGGAACCTGCCCTATTGTCCCACCGGGCAGGTTCCGGGCGAGTGAACCGACGTGCTGCAGTTGCAGTTTTCCGCCTCAGGCCACCAGGTAGCTGAAGGGAAGCCAGGGCGTGCGCAGCCGGGAGGGCGCCTTCTCTTCAACGCCGGCGTGTCCGGTACCGAGGTAAAAATACGGATCGAGCACGGACACTTCGGTGATGCCGCCGACGGGAAGCTTGTTTCGCTGCCCCACCTGGCGGATGGCCTCCGGGCTGGGCGCGTCGTAGACGCAAAAGGTGCGGGTCCGGTCGAGGCTCACGTACGAGTGAACCCAGGTGACGCCCTCTTCGGCGTTGGTACTGACGATCTTGCGGCAGAGGCGGTCACCGTCTTCATTGACGGGCAGGTCCAGTTTTTCGGGAAAGGCGCGTTCGACGATATAGCGGGGCATGAGCGTTCTCCTGTGTGGAATACAGCTCAGGGCCGAGCTGCGATTCCAGACTACGAAGACGCGCCTCGCCGGACATCGGGGATATCCCCCAGATTGCCCGCGCGGGACCCTGATTTTTGAGGGGTCAGCGGACGCCTTCGTCCCGCTTGGAGGCCTTGTCCATCTTTTCCTCTCCCTTCTTGATGGCCTTGTCCCGCTTCTCCTGTTGCGGCTTGTCGTTCTTGGCGACGTAGTCGAGGTTGCGGTCACCGGATTGCGGCTTGTGGTTCTGGTCGGCCATGTCGGAACTCCTGCACGTGTCGGGGCGATCAAGTTCACCCGTCGGGCGTAAGGGCGAGTCGAAGGTCATGTGAAAGCAGGCGTCAACAACGCGAACACGGCCGGGAAGACAAAAAAGCCCCGCCCGTTTCCGGGCGGGGCATCAATGAGCCCGAAACCGTTATCGCTCAGGTGCGTGGTCAGGCGGCTTCGGTATGAAGCTGACGGACCGCGTCGCCGGCAGTGCTTCCGCCGATGTCAATCCGGCGTGGCTTCATCGCTTCTGGCACCTCGCGCTTTAGGTCGATCGACAGCAATCCGTTGACCAGCCGCGCGCCCGTGACATGCACGTGCTCGGCAAGCTCGAAACGGCGGCTGAAAGCGCGATTGGCGATGCCCCGGTGCAGATATTCCCCTTCCGGCTCGGCCTTCCGTTCGCCCGAAACCATAAGCAGGTTGGCCTGGCTGGTGATCGTCAGGTCGTCCTCGCTGAAGCCGGCGACCGCCATGGTGATGCGATAGGAATCCTCGTCCAGCTTGAGCGAATCGAACGGGGGATAGTTGTCGCCGCCCTGCGTCCGGGACGCGGCTTCGAGCAGGTCGAAAACGCGGTCGAAACCGATGCTTGAACGATGCAGGGGGGTGTAATCGAGAAGAGTACGCATGGCCATATCCTCAAGAATCAAAGCAACATGGTGATGGGTTCTCTGGCCCACCGATGGGTGGGCAGGCTGGCCCCGAAGCGGCCAGCGGCGAAAAAATAAGGCGTACGCGATACCGTTTCAAGGGTACGAATTCATGCTTCGTTTAGCGGCCCACCGATTGACGTCATCGCGCTGTTAGGCCACTTTCTCGCCACTGGATCAGCCATGTGACGGCCACCATGCGACGCGATATCGCCATCGTCGTTTTTCCGGGGTTTCAGTTGCTGGACGCCGCCGGCCCCATCGCCGTGTTCGAGATGGCGGAGCGGTTCCGGCCCGACAGTTACACCATCGAGGTGGTGGCACCGGGTGGCGGCATCGTTCGCAGCTCGTCGGGCGTATGCCTCGCAGCCACACCTATCGAGCAGCGGCGTTTCGACACCGTGATCGTCTCGGGCGGCAACCTCGCGCAGGTCGAAGCGGGCCAGGCCGACATCTCCACGCTGCTCGGCAACGATGCATGGCGCCGGGCCGCCGGCGTCTGCTCCGGGGCGTTCTTCCTCGCGGACGCGGGGCTGCTGGACGGACGGCTCGCCACCACGCATTGGGCGGCCGCCGAACGCTTCCGGCTTCGTTACCCGAAAGTACGCCTCGACGCCGACCGGATGTTCATCCGGGACGGCAACCTGTGGACGTCGGCGGGCATTTCCGCCGGCATCGACCTTGCGCTGGCACTGGTGGAAGACGACCTCGGGCCTGCCATCGCGCGACGCACGGCCCAGCAGTTGGTCGTGCACCAGCGGCGCCACGGTGGACAGTCGCAGTATTCGGTTCTGGTGGAACAAGGAGGCAAGACAGGACGGTTCTGCGATTTGATCGGGTGGATGCGTTCGCGGCTTGCCGAGCCGATGACGGTCGAGCGGCTGGCCGAGCGCGCTGCCATGAGCCCGCGTAACTTCGCCCGCGCCTTCGTCACCGAGATCGGCGCGACACCGGCGAAGGTCGTGGAAGGTCTCCGCTTGGAGGCGGCGCGCATTGCAGTCGAAACCAGCCATCTCAACCTGGACCACATCGCTGCCTCGACGGGATTCGGGGATTCGAACCGGATGCGCCGCGCCTTCGTCCGTTCCTTTGGCATGTCGCCGCAGTCGCTGCGCCGAAGCGTGAGTGCCTGATCCCACTGGCCGTTTTTGCCCGGAAATTGTCCTTGCGGGCATCGGGCTGGCCGCCCTAAAAAACACCCACCCTCGGAACGCCCTGGAGTACGTATGCGCCTGACCCTGTTCGCTTCGGCATGCCTCCTGTGCCTGGGCGTCGCGCACGCCTCGACGCCGCCGGCCACGCCGGTTACCCGGCTCGACCACATCCTTCTCTGGGGGCACGGAATCGACCAGCTCACGTCGACCATGGCCGTGAAGCTCGGTTTCCAGGTCAGGCCCGGACGCGACCCCGGCGGAGTGGCCAATCGCTACATCCGCTTCTCGGATACCAGCTTTATCGAACTGCTCGGCGTGACCCGGCCAGACCCGACGTTCGATCCGGGCATGAAGGAAGACCAGCAGGCTCTGAAGGGAGGCCCGGGCGCGCGCACGTTCGGCTTCCGTTCCTCATCGATCGACACCATCCGCGAGTCGTTGCAAGCGCTGCATTATGCCGTCACGCCGTTCTTCTCCGGACCTGACAGCGCGAAGCCGGGATGGCGGCTGTTCGCGTTCGACCGCGCACCGCTGTCGAGCAATACGTTCTTCATCGACTACAAGGCCGACTATGCGCCCGACCAGTTCGATCCCACCAACGCCGACGACTATCGCGTGACTCGTGAGCATCCCAACGGAGCACGCGTGCTGTCGTCGATCTGGCTGGTATCGGGTGACGCCGACGCGGATCGTCGACAGCTCGAGAAAATGGGCTTCGGCCACGCGGTGCCGGTGACGTTGCCCTCCGTCGGCGCAAAGGGATTCTGCGTGCCCGTCGGCCCGACGGCGCTACTGGCACTCCAACCCGTTGGGCAGGGTCTGGCCCAACAGACCATGACGAACGGCGGCCCGCGCGTACTTGGCGTGAGCTACGGGGTAGCTGATCTGGGGCGTGCCCAGCGCTGGGTCGAGCGAGGTTACGAGCGCAAGCTATCGACCTATCCGGGTCTGTCCGGGGAGTCGTT
>DATNJP010000027.1:0-8576 GCA_035603855.1 Luteibacter sp.
CTTCCTCTTCCTGTAGCGTGAAGTAGGCCACTTCCTGGCGGAGGATCTCGGCGCTTTCGCGCATGGCGCGGCTGGCCGCGGCGGCGTGTTCGACGAGCTCGGCGTTTTCGCGCGTGGTTTCGTCGATGCCGCGGATGGCGCCGTTGACGCGTGCGATGCCGTCGGTCTGGCTACGCGTGGCATCCATGACGGAGGCCAGCATCGTCGACAGGGCGGCGACGCGTTCGCCGATACCGGAGAGCACGGCGCTGGCGCTGTCCACGGAGGTGACACCCGCATGCACGGCTTCGTCGCTGGCGAGGATCAGGCCGCGGATGTCCTTGGCGGCCGCGCCGCAACGTTGCGCCAGCTCGCGCACTTCGTGGGCCACCACGGCGAAACCGCGGCCGTGTTCACCGGCACGCGCCGCCTCGACGGCCGCGTTGAGCGCCAGCAGGTTGGTCTGGAAGGCGACCTGGTCGACGAGATCCAGCACCTCATTCATACGCTCGCTGGTCGTCTGGATGGCGCGCATGTTCTCGATGGCGGCCATGGCGACACGATGTCCTTCGTCCGTCATCGCCCGGGCTTCGCCGACCGCGCCGTTCGCCTGGGTCGCGTGACCCAGGCCGCCCGACACGGCGGCGGCCATTTCACGCATGGACAGCGTGGTGTGCTCGACGTGGCTCGCCTGCGTGCGCGTGCGATCGTTCAATGCCTCGTTACCACGTGCGATGCCCGTGGCGGCCTGCGCGACATGGTCCGCACGGTTGCGCACCTGCGTCACGACATTGCCCAGCTGCGCGTCCATCGCCGCGAGCGAGGTGAGGAGCCGACCGATTTCATCGTCACGGCCCACGTCGATACGCGCACCGAGCTTGCCGCCCGCGATGGCGGCGGCGACGTCCGCCGCCTGGCGAAGACGGCGGCCGAGTGAACGGATGATCGCCACGTCGATCGCGCTGGCGATGATGAGCGCGATGGCTAGGAGGATCGACGAGTACAGGGCACCTCGCCGGATATCGTCGTGCTGGGTTTCGGCGGCCGCCTTGCCCCCGTCGACCGCGAGGCCGAACAGGTTCGAGAAGTCGCTCTTCAATGGCACGACGGCTGCCTGCACGTCGTTCGACAGTTGCAGCTGGGCCAGGTCGTATTGCTCCGCCTTGAGCAGTTCGAGGACATCGTCCACGGCCTTGTCAGCGGCCTTGCGGTGTTCGGCGGCGAGGGCCACGAGCTTTTGCTGGTTCTTGCCCAGTCCGCTGGCTTCAAGTGCCTTCCACTGGCGTTCGATGTCCTTGCGGTTGCCGCCGATGGCCGTGACCGCATCGTCCACGGCGGAAGGCAGCCTGGTCAGCGTGGCGTGGACAAGCGCGTCGAGCAGGTCGTTGTAATCGTTCTGGATGTGGCCTACGTCGGCCACGGGTGCCAGGGTGTCGCCGACGACGGACTGGAGACGCTGGTCGGCGGTGCGCAACTGGACGCCACCGACGATCCACAACACGAGCAGCAGCAGGATCGTACCGGCAAGGCGCAACGAAAGCCTGGCGCGAAGCGTCAGGGTGGGGAGGGGGATTCGGGGGAAACGCATGACGAACTCAAGGGGGGTGGGGTACCCCTCCTGTCGGCGGCGGCGCCGACAACTTGAATGAATATTTTCTTACATGACCATTTTATTTCAATGGTTTACGGGAAACGATAGAACGTGTGGACTCTGCTGATGTTCCACAACGTGAAGCCCGGTGCCCGTATTCTTCGCCACGCGTTTGGCGGAGGCGGCCAGGCTGGCCACCGCTTCGGCATCCGCAGGAAACGCATCGACGAAGCAGGCGACGCCCACGGCGACCGTCGTGATCGGGAAGAAGCGGCGATGGCCATGGCGGTCTTCACTGTCGATACCGCCACGCGCGCGGTCGATGTCGTCGAACAGGTTGCCCGCCATGGCATTGAAGCGCACGCGCATGTCGTCGCAGCGCGAGGCCCAGTCGCCACCCTGGAAGATCACCAGGAAGTCGTCGCCACCGATGTGACCCACGAAGTCGGCGTCCTGTCGCAGGTCGCCCGTCAGCGTGCTCGCCAGCAGGCGGATCATCTCGTCGCCACGGAAATACCCGTACTGGTCGTTGAATGGCTTGAAGTTGTCCAGGTCGAAGTACGCGGCCGCGAAGGGACGACCGGCCTGCAACAGCCGTTCGATGTGTTCGGTCACCGGCAGGTTGCCGGGAAGGAAGGTCAGCGGATTCGCATAGCGCGCCGCTTCCACGCGGATTTCCGTCACGCGGCGCACCAGCGCCTCACCCGTTCCGAGGCCCAGGTAGCGACCCGCCGCCGTGATGATGAACCCGTCGCTCAGGTAGCGCTGGTCTTCACCACGCAGGATGTCGGCCATGCTTTGCAATGGCATGTCTTCGTCGCATAGCAGGGGCTCCGCGTGCATGAAGCTGGTGCACGCCTTGCGCCCGAAGAGCTCGCGCGCGAAGGGCTGCGCCATGCGTTCGGTGAAGTTGCGGCGGTTGACGATGCCGATCGGAAAGCCGTTGTCGACCACGGCCACGGCATGCAGTCGGGGATGAGCGGCGAAGAGGTCGACGACATCGTCGTTGCTTTGCGACGGCGCGACGGTCGGTGCCTCGATGAGCATGTGCGCCGCGGTGAACGGCCTTCCCGAAACGGGACCGCGCGGGCGCGGTGGGACAGGTACGTGCTTGACGGAGAGCGCGGCAAGCACGCGCGCGGGCGCTTCAACCGCTGGCTCGGCGGAGGGGCGGGCGATGAGAAAGCCCTGCGCGTAGGGAATGCCCAGTTCGCGCAGCATGCGCAGGTCGGCTTCCTCTTCCACGCCTTCACCGACCAGTTCCGCACCGAGCGTTTCCGCTACCGTGCACAGCGCACGGACGATCGCGAGTTTCTCGGCGCTTTTCGCGAGCCCGTTGATGAGGTAGCGGTCGATCTTGACGATCTCCGGATGCACTTCGTTCCACATCTCGAAGTTCGAGTGGCCGTTGCCGAAGTCGTCCAGCGCCACGTGCATGCCCAATGCACGCAGGAAACCCAGTGCGTGGGCGAGACGCGCGGGATTGTCGATGATGTCGCGCTCGGTGATTTCCACGGTGACGCGGCCCAGGTCGAGGCCGGGCACCGACAATGCCTTGATCACGTCTTCCGCGCGCACGCCTTCCTGCATCACGGCCTGCGAACTGAGGTTGACCAGCAGCCGTCCACGGAGCCCCCGCTCGACGAACTGCGTGGCGACGCAATGCGCGGCCGCCAGCTCGAACTCGCCCAGACGTCCGCGTGCACGCGCCAGATCGAGCAGGTCGGGCGGCGTGAGGTCCATGTGCGGCATCTTCGAGCGGATCAGGCCCTCGTAGGACACGACCTCACCCGTGTGCACGCGGATCACCGGCTGGAACACCGCCGTCAGCCATTCGCCGGCCAGGGCCTGTTCGATCAGCGACGGTTCGCGTCCGCCGGGTGGGCTGTTCATGGGCATCGTCGTCGACCGCGGGGTGAAGGCTTGCGCGGTTATCGGCTAATGCAGGCCGCGCTTGAGGTAAAAGCCTGCCGAATCAACTGTTTCCGATTTATGACAATCGACGTGACGCCGGTAGCCAAAAGCGGCCGGCGACCACGGCGGTCACGCCAGTTCGGGCGTGAGGACGCTCAGGTTCCAGCGGTCGACGATGAACGTGCCGTCGCGCACGGCCAACGGCGTGTAGCCGCAGTTGCCGTGCCGGTAGCTGGCGTAGTCACCGCCCTCGCGCAACGCGCCGAGGATGGCGTTGAGGCAATGCCCGTGCGTGATGACCGCCACGCGGCGATACGGCAGCGCGCGAATCTCGTGCAGCGCGGGCATGGCGCGTGCCGCGACGTCATGCAACGACTCGCTGCCGCCAACGCTCATGGCAGGATCGTGACCGCGCACCACGGCGGCCCAGACCGGATCCTGGGCGATGGCATCCGCCACGGACCGTCCTTCGAGTTCGCCGAAAGCGCGCTCGACGAAGCGCTCGTCCACACCAATGGCGCACCCGACGACATCCGCCACGATCTCCGCCGTATGCAACGCGCGCCCGAGGGTGGAGGAGACGATGTGCTCCACGCCCTGCGCCGCAAGTACGCGACCGAGTGCCTGGGCCTGCTCGATTCCCGCGGCCGTCAGCGGGCTGTCCGCCCTACCCTGCGCCAGACCGGCAATATTCCATTCCGTTTCGCCGTGGCGGGCGAGGATCAGGTGCTCGAGCATCGGCGGGGTTCCCCGGGAGGACGAAGCCGCCCATTCTACAGGGCGCCTGTTCAGCGCAGTTGGCTGTCCTTGCTGCCGCGACGGTTGTATCCGCTGAACGCGGCTTCTTCGCGATCGGCTTCTTCCTGGCATGCCACGCACAAACGCACGCCCGGCACGGCCTGGCGGCGGGCTTCGGGAATCGGTTTGTCGCACTCCTCGCAGCGCTCCAGGCTCGGGCCCTTCGCGAGGCGGCTGCGTGCGCGCTTCACCGCGTCTTCCACGGTGGCGTCGATCTGATCCTGTACGGCGGTGTCGCCCGCCCATCCGGTTGCCATGAGGTCACCTCCCGGCGCTTGGCTCAAGAGGATTAAATGGTGGCAAGCCTTTGGTTTTAAAGGCGTGACGAGACCGTCGTGCTTACTGGGGATGGGCCCGGACGAAGTCGGTGAAGGCCTTGAGCACCGCCGGAAGCTGCCGCCGGCCCGGGTAGTACAGGAACATGCCAGGGTGGTAGGGGCACCAGTCTTCCAGGACCCTCACGAGGCGGCCGGCGACGATGTCCTCCTCCACCAGTTTCTCGAAAACGAAGGCCATGCCCGCGCCGTCGAGTGCGGCCAGCGCGCAGAGGGACATCTCGCGCAGCACCAACGGGCCGTCCACTTCGAGCACCAGCTCGATACCGCCGCGCTCGAATTCCCAGTGATACATGACGCCGCTGGGAAACCGCTGGCGGATGCATGGCATGCCGCGCAGATCCTGGGGGGCATTCGGTTTGCCGTGCGCCGCGAAGAACGCCGGCGTGGCGACCACCGCCGAACGCATGCGCGGCACCAGGGGGACGGCGATCATGTCGCCCGCGATCACCTCGCCAAATCGCACGCCCACGTCGAACCCTTCGGCGACGACGTCCACCAGCGCGTCGTCGCTGACGATCTCCACTTCGACATCGGGATAGCGTGCCAGGAAACGCGTGACCACCGGCAACAGCGCGATGCGTGCGGCGACGAGACCGATGCTGATACGCAGCTTTCCGGCCACGCGGCCCTGCGAAACATTAAGGTCGTCCAGCGCATCGTCGATGTCGCGAAACGCCGGACCGATGCGTGACACGAGGCGCTCCCCGGCCTCGGTCAGCGCCACGCTGCGCGTGGTGCGGTTGAGCAATCGAACGCCCAGGCGCTCCTCGATCCCGCGAATCGTGTGGCTGAGCGCCGAGGGCGTGACACCCAGGTCCCTTGCCGCGCGGCTGAAGCTGAGCTGCTTCGCCACGGCGAGGAAGGTCATCAGGTCGGCTGGCTTGATCCCACGCATTGCTGAATTCACCTCACAAGCCCTTGCGATTCTTTTGGGATTATCACACCAAAGCCCGGGGTCCAGACTTTCTCCCACGCAGTCACCACCCACCCTGTCAGGAGAAAGCATCACGCGTACCTGGTTTATTACTGGCGCCGGCCGAGGCTTCGGTGCCCTGATCGTCGAAGAAGCGCTGTCCCGCGGCGACAACGTCGTCGCCACCACCCGCGATCCGTCGGCGCTGATCGAGCGCTATGCGGACGAACCCCGCCTGCTCGCGCTGCCCCTGGACGTGACGAACGAGGCGCAGGCCCACGAGGCCGCCGCCCAGGCGGTACGCCGCTTCGGCCGCATCGACGTCCTGGTGAACAACGCGGGCTACGGGCTGCTCTCCGCCGTGGAGGAGGCCAGCAACGAGGAAATCGTCAACCAGTACCGCACGAACGTGTTCGGCGTCCTCGCCGTCACGCGCGCCGTCCTGCCGCACATGCGCCGCCAGCGTGCCGGCCATGTCATCAACATCTCCTCGATCGGCGGTTACAGCGCCTACCAGGGTTGGGGTGTGTATGGATCGACGAAGTTCGCCATCGAAGGACTGACCGAAGCGATGGCGATGGAGCTGAAGCCGCTGGGCATCCACGCCACGGTCGTCGAGCCCGGCTTCTTCCGCACGGACTTCCTGGACGAGCGTTCGCTGCATCGCTCCGCCCATGTCATCGACGACTACGACGAGACGGTGGGCGCGATGCGCCGCTTCGCAACTGACGCCAATCATGCCCAGCCGGGTAATCCCGCGAAGCTGGCCAAGGCCCTGATGGTGCTCGCCGATGCGAAGCAGCCCCCGGTGCGCCTGCCGTTGGGCAGCGACACGGTGGCCCGCATCGAGGCCAAGAACCGGCACGTGGCGGAAGAACTGGCAACGTGGCGCGAACTGGCCCTGTCGACTGACTTCTGATCGACAGGCGGCGCTAACCGCCTGCACGGGGTTCGGCATACAGGCCGAACTCCGTGATGCCGGGTTGTTTGCCCGTGACACTCAGGCGTACGCGCTTCGCCGTGGTACGGGGAATCTCATGGAACTGATAGGGCGCCGGTTGCGCGCCCGACACGACGTCCACCCATGTGCCGTCGCGTTCCACTTCCACCTTGTAGGAAGCGATGCGGCTGGCATCGCCATAATCCTCCGCGTGCAGCGGCTCGACGATGGACACCGTGTTGAACGACACGGGGGTGTCGAAGCGCACCTCGATCCAGCCCTCCTCTCTTCCGCGGTCGGCCAGCCAGTACGTGCGGAAGTTGTCGTCGAACGCCTGGTCGGGTCCGACCGCTTCATCGCTGGCGCTGGCCCAGGCGGGTTTTCCCGCCGCGAGGTCGGGCGTGGTGATGGTGACCGAGCGGCCGATCTTTGGCGCGGGGCCCTCGTTCTTCCAGAGTTTGCCGATGTCCGCCAGGCGCTCGACGGCGTTGTCGTCGAAGCGGCCCTCTCGGTTGGGCGCCACGTTGAGGATCAGGTTGCAGTGGTTCTCGTTGAATGGCTTCAGCCAGTCGTCGACGATGGTCTTCGCGGAAGCGAGCTCCGACGTCGGATACGCTTTCTTCCAGAACCAGTCGCTTTGCAGCGTGGTGCCCGATTGCGAAGGCACGGGACTGTGAGGCGGAATCTTTTGCCCGGCATGCTGCTCGTACTGCTTGATGTCGGTGTAGTAGAGCGCGGTGCCCGGGTAGCTGCCCGCGTTGTGATCGGTCAGCAGACAATCCGGCTGAAGCGATTTCACCAGGTCGTAGATCTCGCGGTACGCAAGCTCCGCGTACGAAATGCGCGACCACGACGCATTCCAGCCGTCGAGGATCAACGCGGTCAACGGGCCGTAGTGGGTGAGCAGTTCGGTGATCTGCGCCTTGATCAGCGCGATCTTTTCCGGCGTGACCGTGCGTGCGCGGATATCCTGGCGCAGGTCGAGAATGGAGAAATACAGGCACACCTTCAGTCCGGCGTTGCGGAACGAATCCACGTAGCGGCGCACGACATCGTGTGGATACGACGACTGCATGACGTTGGCGCTGCCCGTCTTCGTGGGCCACAGGCAGAAGCCATCATGGTGCTTGGTGGTGAGGCAGGCATAGCCCATGTTGGCCGACTTCGCCGCGCGCGCCCACTGGTCGGTGTCGAGATGTTTCGGATCGAAGAGCTTCGGGGACAACGTGGGATCGCCCCACTCGCGCTCCTCGAAGGTGGCCATGTTCAGATGGATGAACATGCCGAAGCGCAGGTCGAGGAACGCCTGCTGCAGATCGCGCAGGCGATCCGGATCCACTGCCACGTGTTTCGGCGTGGATGGTGACGGCGTCGCCGCCATCGCTCGCACGGTGGGCCACAGGCCGCCCCCGAAAGCACCGGCCACTGCCAGTGCCTTCGCAAAATCGCGTCGATTCAATGGACCACTCCCCGGCTGGTGTGACGTTCGACTCTCGCCGCGTGGGCGCGCCGTGTCAACGCGACCGCGTCACACCTTGCCGGGTGCGTGTCTTCAGGTTGCGGCAGCCTTCATCGCGGCGACATCGATCTTGGTCATGTTCATCATGGCCGCGACGGAGCCCGGATTCTTCACGATCTCCTCGACATCGACCGGCACGATCTGCCACGACAGGCCGTACTTGTCCTTCAGCCATCCGCATGCCTGCGCTTTCGGATCGCCGCCTGCCGAGAGCTTGTCCCAGTAGTAGTCAATCTCGGCCTGGTCCTGGCAACGGACGACGAGCGACAGCGCTTCGTTGAATTTGAAGATCGGACCACCGTTCAGCGCCGTGACCTGCTGGCCGTCCAGTTCGAAGGCCGCAGTCATGACGCCGCCTTCCGGTTGGCCCGATGCGGCGGAGGCTTCCTTCGTATAGCGGGTGATCCCGACCACGCGCGAGTTCGGGAAGATGGAGACGTAGTAGTTCGCGGCTTCCTCGGCCTGGGTGTCGAACCAGAGGAACGGCGTGATGCGCTGGAAGCGATCGGACATGGTGCTCTCCTTCTTCGTCGGATGGGGCGGGTGGGCCGGGGTGTCGTGGCCCTTCATGTCTTCGTCGAATG
>DATNJP010000028.1:0-7991 GCA_035603855.1 Luteibacter sp.
CGGCCTCGCGCGGTTGCCCGTTCCGTTGCAACTGGTGCGCGAAACCCATCTGGGGCAACCACTACAACCAGCGTCCGGCACAGGAAGTCGCCGACGAGATGACTTACCTGAAACATACCTTCGCGCCCGACCACATCTGGATGGCCGACGATATCTTCGGCTTCCACGTCGACTGGGTCGTCGAGTTCGCGGACCACCTCCACAAGAACGACGGCTCCATTCCCTTCATGATCCAGACGCGCGCCGACCTCACGAGCGAGCGGATGACCGCGGCCCTGGCCAAGGCCGGCTGCCAGGAGGCATGGATCGGTGCCGAAAGCGGAAGCCAGCGTGTCCTCGATCGCATGACCAAGGGCACCAAGGTGCCCGAACTCATCACCGCGCGGCAGCGCCTCGGCAAGCACGGGATCCGGGTGGGCTTCTTCATCCAGCTCGGTTACCTCGGCGAACAACTGGACGACCTGCTCGCCACGCGCGAGCTCGTCGCCGCGGCGGCGCCCGACGATATCGGCGTCAGCGTGTCCTATCCCCTGCCCGGCACGAAGTTCTTCGAGGAAGTGAAGGCCCAGCTGGGTGCCAAGACGCATTGGGACGACAGCGCGGACCTGGCCATGATGTTCCGCGGTGCCTACGACTCCGACTTCTACCGCAGCTTCCGCAACCTGCTGCACGACCAGGTGACGCTGCAACTGGCACCCGATGAGCAGGGCGAAGCGAAACTGGGTGCCGCCTGGAAAGCGCTGATAGCGAGCGAGCGAGCGCACCGTAGCGAAAAGCCCACGTTGCCACCCCTCACGACGTTGCAAAGCGTCGCCCTTCCCTTCGTCTGAGCATCAACGCCATGCTGCCGCCACTGAAGCTCGTCAAACACGGCCTGCGCCGGACCACCGAGACGCTCGCGGCTGAACTCGCGCTCGCACAGCCAGGCACCCCCATGCCCGACTGGACCGACCTTGAATGGCGACTCGCCTCGGCCGCCGCGGTGGCCCACGGCGTGTCGCCACTGCTGTGTCGTTTCTCCACCTGGCAGCGCCCCGCATGGCGGCGTTTCCTCGTCGAACAGCGCCAGCATGTGATCCAGCGTCATGAACGCATCGCAGCGCTGCTCGCGCGTATCGACGCCGCCGCGCGCAACGCCGACCTGCCCATGCTCGCGCTCAAGGGCGCGGCACTTCACGCACTTGGGCTCTACACGCCCGGCGACCGCCCCATGGCCGACATCGACCTGCTCGTCGAGGACGCACATGCCGACGCGACGGCTGAACTCCTTGCCCTGCTGGGCTACGAGGAATCGTTCGCGCAGTGGAAACACCGTGTCTTCAAGCCCTCCGCCGCTGCGGATGTCGCTGGCCTCGGGGAGCATCGCGACACCCCCATCAACATCGAACTGCACACACGTATCCACGAACGCCTGCCGATCACTACGGTCGACATCACGGAACGTGTTCGCCCGGCCCAGCCCCACCCCGGCATCAACGCCTATCCATCCGCGGGCGCATTGATGAGTCACCTGCTGCTTCACGCCGCCGGTAACGTCTGCGGCCGAAGCCTGCGCCTCCTCCATCTCAACGACATCGCGATGCTCGCCACGCGCATGACTTCCTCCGACTGGGAAGTACTCTGGGCGCGCGGTGAATCGCCGTGGTGGGCACTGCCTCCGCTCAAGCTCGTCGCCCGCTACTACCGCAATGCCGTGCCGAAACATATTCTCGCGCGACTGCGCCGCGAATGCCCCCTTGTGCTTCGCACGATCGCTCGGCGCCAGACCCTCACGCAGGTCTCGTGTTCCAATCTCTGGCTCAACGCCCTTCCCGGCGTCGAATGGTCGCGCTCGTTCGGCGAAGCGGGACGCTGCGTGAAAAATCGACTGCGTCCGACGCAGGAAAGCGTCAAGGAGCGCGCCGACATGGTCCGCACACAGGTGTGGCTGCAAGGCCAGAGCTGGGTCACGATGAACCACCGGCGCCGGCTGCTCACCTGGCTGACAAAACCCGTCCCCCGCATGGACACGCTGTACGTGGTTCGCAAGGCGCTTGACGCGGTGGTGGTCGGTTAAGTCACTGTCCGCCATGCCAACGAGCGATATATCCCCTCGAAGGTGATCGCCGTGTAATCGGCATCCTCCGCCAGCGCACGCCTCTGCGCCTCTTCCGCCAGGCGCATGCGCAGGGCGTCGTCGTCGAGTACGCGGGCAATGGCGTCGGCCATGGCTGTCGAATCGCCCACCGGCACCGCCAGTGCCGCCTGGTTCGACCATTCCGCTATATGACCCACCGCCGTGCCCACGGTGGGCACGCCCGCCACCGCCGCCTCGAGAAGGACCAGGGGCCCAGCTTCGTGCTGCGACGACATCACGAGCAGGTCAGCCGACAACATCAACGGCCGCAATTCCTTCTGCGTACGGAAGCCGATAAAAGTCACACGACGATCCAGGCCAAGGCAACGCGACAGGTGCTGGATCTCACCGTCCAGCGTGTCCACGCCGATCATCTGCATCTCGAATTCCACACCGGCATTCGCCAGCGTGGCCAGTGCGCGCAGGAGCGTGGACTGGTCCTTTACGCGATTCAGGCTCGCCACATGGATAAGCTTCGCCGGGCCATCGCCACGCGGCCGTGGGGCCGCGCGCATCCATGCATCGGTGTCCACTCCCAGGGGAACACGCTCCGCGGCGATGCCCAACGCGCGCAGCGAATCGATGACGGGCTTGCTCGCCGCCGTGACGGTGTTGGCCAAACGAAGGATCAGCGCCTCGCGCGCGCGGCCACGCCACTTCCGCCGGCCGCCATAACCGATCGTATTCAGGGCGACCAGTTCGCCGCCGGCGATATGCACGAGGCTTGGCCGGCCCAGTGACTTCGCCGCCACGACCGCGATGAAACTGCAATGCCCCGAGAAGATCGACTGGATGACGTCGAAGGCACCGAGGCGATGCTCGGCGCGAATCGCCGCGATCGCCCGCCAGACCGTGCGGCCTTCACCGATGTTGTGGATCGTCGCGCCCGCCAAGGACCAGGTTCCCGGCCTGGGCTCCTGGTGCAGCGCGAAGACGTGCACGTCATGGATACGCGCCAGGCGCTGGATCAGCGCGAGAAAAACCGGAATCACGCGGTGCTCTCCGCCGCGATCGACACCGCCGGGAAGGACCAGCGCGATCTTCATGCGGTCACCCGTGCGTCGACCAGTTGCCGGTACGCAGCCGCCCATTGCTGGCCCAGTGCGCCGAATGACAGCGTCGCGTCGAAATGACTACGCACGTCGGGATGCGTGGACGCGGAAGCTACCGAGACCAGGGCATCAGCCAGTTGGGAAGCATCACCGCGTGGCCACAGCCGGCCGACGCGACCGCCATCGGTAACCGCGCGAAACGAAGGAATGTCCGTGACCGCCGGACGGACGCCGCACGCCATTGCCTCGAGCAGGGCATACCCCGATCCTTCCGCGAGACTGGCCGACACGAAGACGTCGGCCGAGCGCATGAGCCATTCGATCCGTGCGTGCGGAACGCTACCCAGAAGATGCACGCGCCCCGCCAGGCGGGGATCACCATCGATCCGGCGGCGTACGTCGGCGAGCAGGGGCGCCGTGCCATACGCGCACCAGAGTTGAAGCCCGGGAAGCCGCTCGCTGGCAAGGGCCACGCCGTCGAGCATCGTCAAGGGATCCTTTCCCGCGCTGAGATGGCCGACGGACAGCACGCACGGATCACCGTGCATTCCTGTTTTCCGGCGCGCGGCGACCTGGTCACCCGGCGAGAACCTGCTGCTGCTTTCAGGGATCGCGAACAGTCGCGTCCTGCCATGGAAGAGGCGCCGCCGCGTGAATGGCTCCGCCTGTTCGACCGCGGTGAAGGAGATGCCAGCTGCCTTGCCATACCAGCGCCGCCACGGCGACTGGCGCCACCATGAGGGCACGCCATCCGCGTGATCCTGCAGCAGCACCGGCACAGCGGGCAGTCGTCGCGTCAACGCGGCGGCGTGTCGCGCAAAGGCGAGGCTGTGCACATGCACGACATCGACGCCGAGCGCGGCAGCGGCATCCGCGGCGCGTCGACCGAGGTCGCCTGCGCGGCGCGCGCCACGCGAATTCACGAAGTAGTAATCGATGCCTGCATGTGCGACGTGCTCGTCGAAAGCCGCCATCTGCAACACGGATACCCGCGTGCCCGCGCTGGCGATGGCCTCGGCGATATCGGCGAGCGACGGCCAACGCACGAAGATCTCGTTCACGCCGAGATCCGCCGGAGCGGGGAGGAAGTTGATCAGCGCGACGTGCAAGGGACGCATCGGATCAGAGGCCGGATACCTGCGGCAGCCGCAGGCGCACCAGCCTGTTGGCCAGGTTCAGCTCCCACGGCTTGTCGTATTTGCGCTGGCGATAACGCCACGCGGCCATCGCGCTCAGGCTGCGTTTGGCCCACGACGGCGAACGCAGGTCCTGCACGGTGGGGAAACGACAACGCAGCACGGTGACGAAATCCTGGATATGCCGGCGGAGGTCGTCGGTGAGCCACGGCGCATCGGCATGGCAGGCATAGTCGACCCAGCGCTTCTGCGTCCATTCTTCCGGCGTGGACGGAAACACCACCGGATCGCCATTCAGGTCGAGCAAAGGCATGGAAGCGCGCTTGCCGCGATCCTTCTCATGCTTGCTGCTCTCCGGCAACGGCGTGTAGATGTAGACGATGATCTCCGATTGCGGATTGATCTTCTTCAGTTCACGGATGAACTCGAAGGTGTGCAGGGTTTCCTCTTCGGTGTTCTCCGGGGGAGCCACCATGAAGGATAGTTCGGGGATCACGCCGTTGCGGCGGCACAGTTCGGCGACCTCGAGGGTCTGGTCCGGTCGCGTGCCCTTGCGGATCTCCTTCAGCATGGCGCCGCTCGGCGACTCGGCGCCGATATAGGCCATGCGCAGGCGGCTCTTGCGCACCAGCTTCCACGTGCTTTCCGATAGGTTCAACAGTGCGTCCGAACGGGCATAGCACCACCAGGGCAGCTCCAGTTTCGCCATCACTTCCAGCAGCGGGATCATGTCCTGCTCGCGGTCGAAGAAATTGTGGTCGAAGAACTGGATCGAATCCGCGCCGAGCTCGTACTTCAGGTAGCTGAGGTCGCGCTCCAGGCGCGCCACCGCAGGCAGCACGGTCGTTCCGCCGAACATCGCCGCGACCCCGCAGAACGTGCAACGGAAGCGGCACCCGATCGATGCCTGGTGCGCGGCGGTACGCCGACCAAGGAAGGTCCTCGCCAGATACTGCCGCGGATCGCCCAGCTTGTCGTAAGGCAGCACGATGCCGCTATCGTCCATCGAGAAGCGGCGATTCGGGTTATGCACGATGGCGCCGTCGTGTTTCCACGACAGGCTACCGATCCGCGACACGTCGCGATCGGGCCGGCCAAGAGCCGCCATCAGTTCCGGCAGGCTCTCTTCGCCCTGCCCGCGGATCGCGTAGTCGACATAGGGTGCGCCCAGCGCCGTATCGGTATAGAGCGTCGGAAAATACCCACCCCAGATGATGGGCATCTGTGGGAAGCGCTCGCGAATCGCCTTCGACACGGCGATCGACGGCTCCATCTGCGGGCCGCCCATGACGCTGATACCGACGGCGTCGAATCGCTCTTCCTCGATCGCGCGCAACGTCGAGCCGACGATGTCCCGATCGACGTTGCCGTCCACGATGCGGCTGGAACCATGACGGTCCAGCGCGGCCGACAGGTGCAGGAGCGACAGCGGGAAGCGCGCGCTGTTGCGCGAGGTGATCGTCGGATTGACCAGCAACGTGTTCGGGGAGTGAGTCATGGGGCGTATCGCCAGGGTCAGTAGGGGCGACGCAGCTGGAACACCAGTGCGACGGGCACATCGAGTGCGACGCGATCGAACCGCGCCCCTTCGGGAATATCGGCGGGATCGAGCCTCGGCTCGAGCACGTGTTCGATGACCAGTCCCAGCTGCGCGCACGCGGCATGCCAGTGACTGTAGAGATGTGGCGTGTGGCGTGCGGCGTAGCGGCGCCCGGAGGCCTTGAAGTCGCGCAGCCAGCCCAGTGCGTGGCCCGTGGGATGAACATCGCTGCAGAGCACGACGCCTCCCGGCCGGGTGACGCGGCGGAGTTCAGCCAGCGACGGCATGAGCGTTTCGAGATGACCGATCACCAGGCCACACAGCGTCACGTCCGCAAAGTCGTCGGCTAGAGGCAAGGCGTCCAGGCTGCCCTGGCTCAACGCGACATAGGCGTCGCCCTGCTCACCTTCCAGCGCGTGCGAGGCGCGCGCCAGCATCTCCGGCGACAGGTCCACGCCGTGCACGCACGCCGCGCCGCGCCGAAGGGCATGGCGCATGTAGCGCCCGCTGCCGCAACCCGCGTCCACGACGGACAGGCCGCGAAGATCGTCCGCCAGGAGGGCGAGCACGGCACGTTCCTCCGCGTGCATCACGGGGTTGTGCGCGTGGGCGGGATAGCTGTCGGCCCACAAGGCATACGCGGCCGCGGGCTCGAGGATGGGGGTGGCCGTCGTCACGGTAGCGACCTCGCATGGCGTTCCATGGTGGCGACCGGAGCTGCCCGCTCGATGCCGGGCTCGAGCGCCAGCAAGTCAGGATCGGCCAATTCGCGCGCGATCAGCTTTGGCCGCCCATCCAGCGTGACCGCCACGGTCTCGATACCGGCGGCGGCGAACCAGCCGGCGAAGTCTGGATCGGCGAGGCGAGGAACGCCGTCGCGAACGACAGCGCGGATATCCGCACGATCACGGCCGACAAGACTGGTCACTTCGTTGCCGCCGCGGTCCTCGACAATGATGAGGTCGCCCGTGCCACCCGCGTCGAGGTGACCTCGCTCGGGGAGGTGGAGGATGGCCGCTGCGCACGTCGTCGCCAGCGCGAGCATGGCACGTGGTCCGAGATCCCCGCGTGACGCTTCGTTGCGCAACTCAACCAGGAGGTCGCGCGCGCCGCTCAGCCGCGAGTCGCTGCCGATAGCAAGACGACCCGTCGCATGCAGGCGACGCGGATCGAGTGTCCGGCCCAACAGCCGGCGGTTGCTCTCCGGACACCAGACGACAGCCGCGCCCGCAGCAATCACGCGCTCGATGTCGCGTTTGCCCATGCCCACGCCATGGATCAGCACGGTGTTCGCGGCAAGGCAGCCCATCTGGTCGAGCTCATCCAGTTCCGCCGCGGCCACGTCGTCCGTGCCTTCGGCAAGATGGATCAGCCACGGATGCCCAGGCGGCGTCGTGGCGAAGCTGAGCTGCACCGGCGGTCCGTAGGTGGGACCGTTAAGCGTGTAACTCCAGCCATGGTCGCGTAGCAGCGCCACCGGAAAATCGTCCGCGTCGAGCGCGGGGTGCCACGGGTCGTGGTGGGCGACACACGTCACGCCTGCCAGCAGGTTCTTGAGTGCGCCGTGGCGCAGGCGACGCTCCTTCGGTTCGGCGAGCGCGGCGACCAGCGCCGGGTCCGCGAAGTGTTTCTGGAACGCCTCGATCCATGCATAACTGTTAGGAAACGTCGTGTCGCCCGGAAGTGGCGGCACGTTGTTCACCTGCAGGTGGTCGTGCGCGTTGATGAGCCCAGGAAACACGAGGTGGCCGCTCAGGTCCACGCGATAGGCACGCGCGCCGGCACACGCGTCGATCCTTCCGCCGCGCAGGTAAAGCGGCTTCCGCACCGTCGCGGTGGCGGTGACCAGGGCTGCACCCGAAAGTGTGGCGTCCACGCTGGCCTGCACGCTGCGCATGGGTCAGCGCCGATGCATCACGATGAGGAAGTGGTCACCCATGTCGCGCAACAGGGGTAGCCCCCCGAGGTGATCGTCCATCCGTCCCAGGCGCTCGTAGAACGCCGGCCGCCGACGGTAGCGATCGACCATGTAGGGTGGCGGCAGGAACAGGCTCAGGGCCCGATAGCTGCCGAGCTCGAAATGTTCCTCGAAGGCCGCGTAAAATTCGCGCGGCATGTAGTAGTACGTCCAGATCGTATGGCCGTTC
>DATNJP010000029.1:0-4028 GCA_035603855.1 Luteibacter sp.
GGCAAGGAGCTCCGTCGTCGTCTTGGACCCGACATCGCGTGGCTGCGCGACGGGGCTGCGGAGCCCGTGCAGACACCTCAACCGCCTCAACCGCCTCAATCGCCTCGATCGCCTCCGATCGCCGACGCGGCGTTCGACGCACCGCCACCCGCTCCGGCAGCGCTGGTTCTGCAAGCGCCTGCCTTCTCGGCGCCACCGCGACAGCCGGACGCCAAGGACACCAGCGCAAGGGATTGGCCCGAGATGCCACGTGTCGCCGCGAGGCGCATGTCACCGCATCTGTCACGCGGCGTCATGGCTGCCTGCGTTCTCGCATCGGTCGCGGCGATCGGCTATCTCGGTGTTCGATCGAACGGGACGGTGCCTCCCGAGACCGTCGCCGCGCCGATGGCACCGATGGCACCGGCCGATGCTGCCGCACCGAAGCCGGCGGTCGCACGAACCGCGCCCCCGCGGCGAGCGGCGGTAGTCCACGAGGCTTCCGCCAATGCCGGCGCTCCTCCGCGTAAGCACCATGCGGACACGGCAGTCGCCACACCGAGATCGACAAAAGCCTCCGACGCTCCCCCGGCGACGATGAGCGAACCGGTCATCTACAAATCGAGCGACATGAGCGAGGCGGAGTACGCGGCCTGGAAGCTACGCAAGGCGCGCCGCGAGCAGCAGGTCGTGGATGAACCGGCTCAGTCCACCGGTACGACGACACTCGAAGAGACGCAGCCATCCATCGAAAAGCCGGGCGCGGAAAGTGCGCCCGTGCCGATGCGGACCATGCAGGTGATCCTGCGTACGAACCGGAAATAGGTGATCAGGCGGCGTCGAGTTCGACGCGAGTCACCAGCATGCCGCGCGAGCGCAGCGAGCCATTCATGGTGTGCTTGAGCTGGGTACCGACGGCGCGGCGGTCGGCCTGGTGGCCCGTGGCGCTATCGCGCAGGGCAGCGACGACGTTGCTGCGGATGAGTTCCGGCGCCTCGTCGATCACTTCGTCGGCGACTTCCGGCTCGAGCACCTGCCAGTAAACGGTGCCACCTTCGAAGCGAAGCGTCTGGCCGCCCAGGTCGATCTTGTGGGCGACACGATCGATCATGGGAAGGACGACGTGGGTGCCGGCACCGAGCAAGGCGGGTGCGCGACCGAGACGGCGAACGCTGTAGACCTGGCCTTCGGGAATGCGTCGGACCGAAGCCGCCGCGAGAGCGAAGGCAACGAGGGTCGTGGCAATGAGGGCGGTGGTCAACATGGCTGCTATATCAATCGGTTATCGTCTTTTCCTGTCGCATCGCTTAGCGAGACGCCGCATGGCGATGATCGTTGGGGTGTTAATTCTAATTTAACAGGGCTGGTTAACGCTAGTTTTACCAAACCCCCATGTTCAGTTAGCGGACGGTTTGGTCAAAACTTGAGCACCCCTGACTCTTGGGGGTGGCACGGACATGAAAAACGGGTAGCCTCCGCCGTCCGTTGAACAAGGCAGGGATCCGCCCATGTGCTTCGAAGCGAGCGCTCCCCCGCTCGACCGCGCCACCACAGCGACCTACGTCGCCGCACTCATCGAGGCGGGCCTTGCGGCTGCCTCCGCGGCCATTGGCGAAGCCCTGCGCACCGCGACGGGCACGCATCGGCTGGCCGGCGGCCTGGTGAACAACACCCCGTTCGACCTGACCGTGGTCGCGAGCGTCGCCGAGCCGGCGCATGGCTATTACGAGGTGGCGCAGCGATCCCGCGTCGTGAACGCCGTCGACGCGGCCAGCCGCGGCGCGAAGCCGAACCAGACCGTCCAGGCCAACCACACGATCTGGGCCCTGGCCAGCCGGGGTTCGGGCGTCGAGGCACTCACCGTCTATGCCGTCGAGGAGCAGGACATCTTCATCGCCTGCTACGGCGGGCATCCGATCATCGGGCGCCCGTTCGCGGGCGTCGCGCTGGGTTCCCTGGAATGGCTGAAGCACCAGGTGGTGGATCGTCACGACCGCAAGGGCGAAGCGCTGATCGGACGGATCCGGCACTCCGAGAAGCGCGCCGGCGACTACCTCTGCGCGTTTTCGCTGCCTGGCCGCCCGGCCCGCGTCGGCTTTCGTTCGTTCGAGGCCGATGTGACGGCGGGCGAGGAAGTGTGTTTCGGTCTCAGTTGGCGCGGCGAGTGGTCCCAGCATGTCAGCGCCCAGCGCCTGCCCTGGATTCGCGCCTGACGAGACTCTCCGACTGATCCCAGCGGTGCAGCGCGCAGGTTTGACCGACCTGCCGTAAATGATAATAATTATCAATCAGTCATTATCCCGGTCGCGCCCCATGAATTTCCTCGGCTGCGTGGCGGCCTTCATCGCCATGGCGCTCGCTTATCTCGCCGCGCGCAACCAGCGGCTGCTGCCGAGTCCGCTCGGACGGTCCGCGCGGGTCGGCGCCTGGGTCTTCGCCGTGATGGCACTGGTCGCCTGGATCGCGGGCGAGACATCGCTGCCCGGCATCTTCGCCGCCTTGACGGCGCTGATGCTTGGCGCGGTCGCCCTGCCCTACCTCACCTGGCTGTTCAGGCCAGCCGCCGAACGGAAGTCGCGCTGATGCTCGCCAAGACCTTCGCCGGCATCCTGCTCGGGTTGCCCCTGTCCATGGCACTGATCTCCGTCGCGATCTGGATCTGGCCGCATTCCAGCGAGTCGGTCGTCATCCCGCTGATGGTGATCTTCTTTCCTCTGTGGATCGGCATCATGGCGGCCACCTTCCTTTTCCGTAGCGGTGCCCGCGCCTGGGCATGGCTGGCCGTGGCGAATGTCGCCGCGTTCGCCGCGCTGTTCCTCGCCAAGCACACGATGCCGGGGCTCTAACGATGAAAGCCTCCACGATCCGCACGTTCACCACCGTGCACACCTGGACCGGCCTGCTCGCCGGCTTCGCGTTGTTCATCGCCTTCTACGCTGGCGCGTTGACGATGTTCCACGAGGAGATCGATACGTGGGCGATGCCGAAGGCCGAGATGGCGCGTGCGGACACGATGGATCGCGCGCACGCCATGCTCGCCGACATCGTCGCGAAGCATCCCGCGGCGGCCGGGCAGATCGGCATCACGTTTCCCGCCGATCATCCGTCGCATGAAGTAGCCGCGTACTGGATGGAGAAGGACGGCACGTGGAAGACGCAATCGCTGGATGCATCCGCGCCGCGCGATTCGGAAGACCACGAACATGGCCTCGCCGATTTCGTCTACGAGCTGCACTACGACCTGGGCATTCCCGTCGTCGGCATCTACCTCATGGGCGTCGTCAGCGTCATCTACGGCCTTGCCTTGCTCACGGGACTGCTGATCCACCTGCCGAACCTCGTGCGTGAGCTGTTCGCGCTGCGTCCGGGCCACAACCTGAAACGCCTGTGGCAGGACGCGCACAATGTCATCGGCATCCTGAGCCTTCCCTTCCACATCATCTTCGCCATCACCGGCGCGTTGCTGTGCCTTACGCTCGTGACACTCGTCGCGTTCAACACCGTGGCGTTCGACGGCAAGCTCATGTCCGCGTTCGAGCGCATGACGAGCGCGCTTCCCGCGACACAGGACAAGGGCGGCACGGCGGTCATGTTGTCACCCGCTGAACTGGGCGCACGCGCACGGCAGGCGGCGCTGGCCTCCGGAGCGGCGAACTTCGAACCGGATTACATGCGCTACGTGCATTACGGTCACCAGGGCGCCGCGGCGGAAGTGCGCGGCACCTCGACGAAGACGCTCGGCGAATACGGCATGGTGTCGCTCGACGCGGTGGACGGGCACGTACTCAGCATGCAACTGAGCGGCGTACGCGATGCGAATCACGCCATCTACTCGGCCATCTTCGGCCTGCACTTCGGCAGCTTCGGCAACCTGTCGCTTCGCTGGCTGTATTTCCTGCTTGGCCTCGCCGGCGCGTTCCTCTTCTATTCGGGCAACCTTCTCTACATCGAGACACGACGCAAGCGCAGGCACGCGGATCAACCGATGAAGGTACGCGCCATGGCGACGGCCACCGTCGGCGTATGCATCGGCTCGTGTTTCGCGATCT
>DATNJP010000030.1:0-6298 GCA_035603855.1 Luteibacter sp.
CTTCAGGTGAAAGCAGCTGCAGCCGGTTGGATCGCCATGGGCGACCTGGATTATCCGGGCTGGGTGGCGGACATCGACGGCGCCCCGATACCGATTCACCGGGCGAACGGCATGTTTCGTGCCGTCTGTGTCCCAGCAGGCGATCACCGCCTGAGCTTCACCTTCGACCCCTGGGCGCTCGTTGCCTATGCGTGGCGCAGCGGCCGATAAGCGCCGGTGTTCGCCTTCGGCATCCGGCTACTTGGCCGGCGCCGTCTCGATCGTCCACCCCACCACATCCGCCGACACCTTGTTCATCGCCCGCCCGAACGCCTCGACCACCTGCGGCACTTCCTTGCCATCGACGGGTTCGCGAACCTCGAACCGGCGGCTGCCGACGATCTGGTGCCGCCGGGTGTTGGCCAGCACGGCGTCGTAGCGGACCACGACTTCGGGCTTGCCGCCCACGTATTCGGTCTGGAACGCGGCAAGGCTGCCACCCAGTTCGTAGTCGGCGGCGAGGTTGCTGTCGTCGGTGCTGATCGCGGCGACGCGACCGCTATCGCGGAAAGCATCCGCGAGGCGCTCGCGGAAGAGATGCGGCGACGTGTCGGACCACCTCGCGCCGCCGTATACCGTGATCGTGTTCGATTCGGGCACGACCGCGATACGGGAATTGTCCAGCGCGCGCGGCGCGTTCGGCGCGACGATGCGCAGGGCCCAGTTCACCGGCGCAGGCGCGACGGGGCGTCCACCCGGCGCCGCGGGCAACGTGTAGACATGCGGCGTTTCCGCCTTGGGCAGGATCGAGCACGCCGTCAGCAGCGCGAGGAACAGCGGAGCGGCGAGGCGGGCACGCATCATGGGGTGAACTCCTTGGTCTTCTCACGGCCGAACAGGTAGCCGCTGGGATTCTCGTCGAGGCGACGGGTGATGGAACGCAGCGAACCGAGCGTGTCGCGTAGTTCGCGCAGCGCCGGCGCGAGATCGCCGAGGCTCGCGGCGCCCCCGTTGATCGCATCGTTGTTGTCGTTGATCAGGCGGTCGATCGAGGCCATCGAATGCTCGAGCGACGCCATGGCGCGTTGGGCGCTTTCCAGCGTCGCCTTGCCCTGGCCCTCGACGAGACCATTGGCGTTGTGCACGAGGGTGCGGCTCTCGGCCAGCGTGTCGTTGGCCTGCTGCGTGGCGGTCGCCAGTTGCTTGATCAGCGAACGAATGTCTTCACGTTCGTCGGCGATCACGCCGGTGGTCTTGTCCAGGTGGTCGAGCGTGCGCTCAATGCGGTGCACGTTCTCCTTGGACAGCAACTCGTTCGCCCGTGCCGCCGCCTGATTGATGTTCGTGATCAGGTCCTCGCCGTTCGCGAGGATGCGCGCGAACGGCGAGGGATCCGCGATGATCACCGGCACCTCACCGTCGTGGCCGACCAGCAGCGGGCTGCCCGGCGAGCCACCGGACAGCTGGATGATCGCGACGCCGGTCACGCCCGTGAGGGCGAGCTTCGCATGGGTGTCCTTGCGCAGCGGCGTATCGCCCTCCACGCGCACCCGGGCCAGCACGCGGCGCGGGTCTTCGGGATCCAGGCGCAGCTGCATCACGTCGCCCAGGCGAATGCCGTTGTACTGCACGGCGCCGCCGCGCGAGAGCCCGGTCACAGCCTCGTTGAAGACGATGTCGTAGTAGTTCCATTCCTGGTCGGAATGCGCCTTGGCCAGCCATACCCCGAAGCCCAGGCCGAAGAGGACGACGAGGACGGTGAACAGTCCTATCAAGACATGATGGGCGCGGGTTTCCATGGGTCTAGTCCTTGCCTGGATGGGCGGCGCGGATCGCGGCGCGACCTCGCGGCCCGTTGAAATACGCCTGCACCCAGGCATCGTCGGTGCGGGCCACTTCGTCGATCGGCGCGGCGGCGAGCACGCGCCGTTGGGAAAGCACGGCCACCCGGTCGCAGGTGGAGTAGAGCGTGTCGAGATCGTGTGTCACCAGGAAGACCGTGAGGCCCAGCGCATTGCGCAGGGTGACGATGAGGCTGTCGAACGCCGCGGCGCTGATCGGGTCCAGTCCGGCCGTAGGTTCGTCGAGGAAGAGGATCTCCGGATCGAGCGCGAGGGCACGGGCCAGCGCCGCGCGCTTGATCATGCCGCCGGAAAGCTGCGACGGGTACTTGCGTCCTGCGTCCACCGGAAGGCCGGCCAGGGCCAGCTTCACGCCGGCGAGCCGCTGCGCGTCCATTCGCTGGAGACCGGCATGCTCGACCAGGGGCAGCGCCACGTTCTCCGCGACGGTCAGCGAGGAGAACAGCGCCCCGCTCTGGAACAGCACGCCAAAGCGACGCTCGACCAGCGAACGCTTCTCCTCGGGCAGCGCGAGCAGGTTTTCGCCGAAGACGCGGACTTCGCCCGCTACGGGGCGCACCAGTCCGACGATGGTTCGCAACAGCACGGACTTGCCCGTGCCCGACCCGCCGACGATGCCGATGATCTCGCCGCGATAGACGTCGAGGTCGAGGTTCTCGTGCACCGTCTGTGTGCCGAAGCGGTTGACCAGGCCGCGCACCTCGATGACGGTCTCGCGGGTGGGTGTGGCCTCGGGAAGCCTCTGCGCGTTCACCAGCCCATCTCCATATAGAAGAGTGCGGCGAGCGCATCCAGCAGGATCACCACGAAGATCGACTGCACGACGGCCGACGTGGTGTGCTCACCGACGGACTGCGCGCTACCGGATACCTTGAAGCCCTCCATGCAACCGATCACGGCGATCATGAAGGCGAAGACGGGGGCCTTGGCGATGCCGACCAGGAACTGCGTCAGCGAGATGTCCGCCTGGAACATGTTCAGGAACATCGACGGGGACATCTTCAGCACGGCCAGGCAGACCACGCCGCCTCCGACGATGCCCGAGATCATCGCGAGGAAGGTGAGCAGCGGCAGCGAGATCAGCAGGGCGATGACACGCGGCAGCACCAGCAGCTCGACGGGATCGAGGCCCAGTGTCCGGATGGCGTCGATTTCCTCCCGGGCCTTCATCGAGCCGATCTGGGCGGTGAACGCGCTGGCCGTCCGTCCCGCGAGAAGGATGGCCGTCAGCAGGACACCGAATTCGCGCAGGAAAGCGAAGCCGATCAGGTCCACGGTGAACAGGCTGGCGCCGTAACTCGCCAATGCGGTGGACCCGAGGAACGCCACCACGCAGCCGACCATGAAGGAGAGCAGGGCAAGGATGGGCACGGCGTCCAGGCCGGTCTGTTCGATATGCGACACCAGCGAGGTGACACGCCAGCGGCGCGGTCGCCAGACGGTGGCGAGCATGCCCTGCAAGGTGATGCCGATGAAGGCGAGCAGCTTGGCGGTCTGTCGCCAGAACGCCTGCATGGCCTTGCCGATGCGTTCCAGGACGGCGACGAAGCCGGCGTCGCGGGGCCGCTTCACGCCGGTGCAATACGTGTCGATCGCGTCGCCGACGGTTTTCAGCAGGGCCCGTCGGGCGACCGGAAGCGCTTCGTCCTGGGCGAGTGTCTGCGTGCGTGAACTGCCCAGCAGTTCAGCGATGACGAAGGCGCCCGACGTGTCCATGGCGCCCAGGGCATGGATGTCGACGGCCACGCTCTTGTCGATGGTGCCGGCCAGTTCGTTGGCACGGCGCTGAAGCACCGGATAGTGAGCCAGCGTCCAGTCGCCGGCCAGCGACAGGCGGGCCCCCGCCGCATCGCGGGTCAGCGTCACCGTGCCGGGAAGGGATGCCGTCGTCATGGAGCAGAGGCTAGCAGGACTGATACGTGAAATCGTTGAAGGGATCACCTCTCGCGAGCGTCCCACGCCGGCCCCTTTTGCACTTCCACGGGGGGATGCTGCGGTCGCGCTTGGACTCCGGGGCCCCGGGGCCCGATAATGCCGGGCTGTTCCCGCCGCCATCCCCCTGCAAGGTACGACGATGACCGACAAGACCGAACTCAACGCCACCCACCGCGAGCTGGGCGCCCGCATGGTCGACTTCGGCGGCTGGGACATGCCCATCGCCTACGGCTCGCAGATCGAAGAGCATCATGCGGTCCGCAAGGACGCCGGCATGTTCGACGTCTCGCACATGACCGTCGTCGATCTCACCGGCGATCGCACCCGCGAGTTCCTCCGCAAGCTGGTCGCCAACAACGTCGATAAGCTGGCCAAGTCGGGCAAGGCGCTCTACACCTGCATGCTCGCCGAGAATGGCGGCGTCATCGACGACCTGATCGTCTATTTCCTCCGTGAGGATTTCTTCCGCCTCGTGGTCAACGCCGCCACCCGCGCGAAGGACCTGGCCTGGATCGAGAAGCAGGCGGCGGCCTTCGATGTCGCCGTGCGCGAGCGTCCGGAGTTCGGCATGATCGCCGTGCAGGGTCCCGAGGCCCGCGCGAAGCTCATTGGCCTGCTGCCGGAAGACGTTCGTGAAAAGGCCACGAAGCTGGGCAAGTTCGCCGCCATCGAGATCGAAGGTCCGAACGGCATGCCGCTCTTCCTCGCGCGTACCGGCTATACCGGCGAAGACGGTTTCGAAGTCGTCGTGCCGAACACCCGTGTCGTCGAACTGTGGAACCTGCTTCGCGAGGCAGGCGTGGCACCGGCGGGCCTGGGTGCACGCGATACGCTGCGCCTCGAGGCCGGCATGAATCTCTACGGCCAGGACATGGACGAGACGGTCACCCCGTGGGAAGCGTCGCTGGCGTGGACGATCGCGCTCGACGAAGGCCGTGACTTCATCGGCCGCGCCGCGCTGGAGAAGCAGAAGGCCGAGGGCGTGCCGCGGGTCATGATCGGCCTGGTCATGGACGAGAAGGGCGTGCTGCGCCACGGCCAGAAAGTGCTGACGGCAATCGGTGATGGCGAGATCCTCTCTGGAGGTTTCGCGCCTACGCTGGGCAAGTCCGTCGCGTTTGCCCGTGTACCGGCCGGCGATCTTGGCGACGTGCGCGTCGACATCCGTGGCCGCGAGGTGCCGGTGCGTGTCGTGAAGTTCCCCTTCGTCCGCGACGGCAAGCCGATGGACGGCATCGTCGGCTGATCACATATATATAGGTATCGAAGAAGGGCGGCCTTGGCCGCCCTTCCTTTTTTCGGCTTACTGGCCCTTCACTTCATAAGGCGCCAACACCATCTTGGCCTCTCCGCGTGCACCCACCAGCGGCTTCTCATCGCTGCCGTAGGTGCCACCACGCTCGATGACATAGAACGAGTCGACGTAGTCGGCATCGTTCTGGAACCAGCGTGAGTCCATGGCCTTGAGGATTTCCTCCGCCACCTTGGAGACGCCGGCGACGACTAGCGCCGGCGGAGCGCCCGGGCTGACAATGGTGGCGACGGTTCCGACGGCCTTGACCACGGCGACGGCGAGTTCCTTGAAGTTGGTGTCGCCGTCTTCTTCGAAGAACTGCACGTTGACGTAGTTGGTGCCGTAGTCCGTCCAGTTGATCAGGTCCATGCCCGGCTTGTACCAACGCTTGTCATGGTCGAGCCAGGGCATGTCCTTGGTGACCAGCTGCGCCTTGCCTTCGGGGCTCACGCCGGACACGATGGCGAAGATCTCCGCGTCGCCCTGGATGTTGGGCTCGTGGTCGGCTTCGAGACGGATGCTCTGCAGCAGCGTCAGCTGCTCCGTCCCGGGGTTATCGCGCGAGGTGGGCAGGAGATTCAGTCCGGCCGCGACGCCATGCTCGCTCAGTACCTGGTTCATCACCGTCGTGCCGGCGCGGATGGCCGCACCGCTGTCCGACTCCACGATCAGCATCGGGACGTTCGGAACGGCGTCGAGCGAGAATCGGCGCTCCTTGCCGTCGGCGTCATAGGCCAGCACCTGCTTCTCGCCGGTCGTCGGGTCCTTGCTGATCGTCGCGGTCCAGAACCCGCGCACGCTGGTGGCGGGCTGGTCCTTGTCGACGCCGTGCACGCGGATATCGATGAGCGCATCCAGCGCGCCGTCCAGTCCGCGAAGACGAATGGCCTGGCGCTCCAGGTCGCGCAGGTCGTGGGTGACGCGGTCCCGCGCCTGGGTGCCCGCCTCGCCATAGGAGCGGAGGACATCGGAGAGCGACGCCTTGCCCTTGCTCATTTGCTCGCGAAGGCTCGCATCGAATGCCGGGTCATTGGTGATGGAGGCGATGCCTCGCGCGAGTTCTTCACGTGCCTGGTTCATCGAGGTGACTTCGGCCGCCATCAGCGGCGAGGTCACCGCCATTGCCAGCGCGCCGCCGATCAGCGTGGTCTTGAGTGTCCGTTTCATGTCGGTCTCCTTTGGGGGGATGCTGCGGAGGAAAAAGCGCCCGGCCTCGGAAGGGGGAAGG
>DATNJP010000031.1:0-3496 GCA_035603855.1 Luteibacter sp.
ATCAGGGTTTCACCGACCCGGCGGGTCAGAATCAGCATGATTGATACTCCATAAAATCAGGTATTGGCTTCCCCACCAACGACAACCTCACCCCGAGTGCTTGCCGTCAATGGATCGACGTTTCGACCATCGAAGGCCGATTGCCTTCCCCGGCTCTAGTTGTGTGTGTCGCTGACCAGCTGTCCTGCCATCTCGATCCGGAGGATCGATGCCGAAAGGATGCATTCGACATTCGGATGATACTAGCCGAGCCAAACCGGGGGACGCAACGCACACGGGCTTGAATGCGTGCTCCAGAGCGCCTTTGTGACGCTCAAGCGCACACCTCGGCTATCTCCCGTTCAGCGCAGGCGTGCTTCCACCCACGCTGGAATACCCGCAAGGATACCTGGCAGCGCCGGGCTATCCAGGCCGCCACCCTGCGCCATATCCGGCCGGCCGCCGCCCTTGCCGTCGATATGGGAGGCGACCTCGGCGACGAGGTCGCCCGCCTTGACCCGGCCCAGGGCTGAACCGCCGACGCCGGCCACCAACGCGACGCGGCCATCCGCCGCACCCGCCAGGATCACGGCACAGTCGCCCAACTGTTGTTTAAGGACGTCGAGGCTGTCACGCAGGGACTTGGCGTCGAGGCCTTCAAGACGTGCGGCGATCACCTTGATGCCGGCGACATCCACGGCCGAGGTCGCGAGGTCGGCCGAGGCCGAGCTGGCGGCCTTGGCCTTGTACGATTCAACCTCGCGTTCGAGTTTCTTCTGCCGATCGAACAACTGGCGCAATTTCTCGACGACGTCATCGCCGGTGGCCGCCAGCAGGCTGGACACCTCGCCCAGCACGCGCTCTTCATCGGCCACGCGGGCCATGGCGCCGGCCCCCGTCACCGCCTCGATGCGACGCACGCCTGCGGCGACACCCGACTCCGAAACGATCTTGAACAGGCCGATGTCGCCCGTGCGCGACACATGCGTGCCACCGCAAAGCTCGGTGGAGAAATCGCCCATCTTCAGGACGCGTACTTCGGAGCCGTACTTCTCGCCGAATAGCGCGATCGCGCCGAAATCGATCGCATCGTCGTAGCCCATGTGATGGACTTCGGCCTGGGCGTTGCGACGGATCTCGTCGTTGACCATGCGCTCGATCTGCGCCAGTTCTTCGCCACTGAGCGGCTTGAAGTGGGAGAAGTCGAAACGCAGGCGCTCCGGCGCCACCAGCGAACCCTTCTGCGCCACGTGGTCACCCAGCACGGTGCGAAGTGCCGCGTGCAAGAGATGCGTGGCCGAATGGTTGAGGATGGTGGCCTGACGCTGCGCGGCATCGACCGAGGCGCCGATGATGGCACCTTTGTGCAACGGGGCCGAACCCTGCCAGGCACCGAAATGCGCGAAGAACGCACCGCCGACCTTCTGCGTATCGGTCACCGCGAAGGCGCCCGACGGATTGCGCAGCATGCCCGTGTCGCCTACCTGGCCGCCGGATTCGGCGTAGAACGGCGTGCGGTCGAGCAGCAGGAAGGCTTCCTCGCCGTCGGCCAGGGTGTCGACGGCCTTGCCGTCGCGAACGATGGCAACGACCTTCGCGTCAGCGAGGTCTAGCGCTTCGTAACCGGTGAAGATCGTCGGCGCGACCGAGCTGGCCACCTCCGCCGGTAGCTGTGCCTTGCTGCCGAAATTGCTGGCCGCGCGGGCACGTGCCCGCTGCTCGCCCATGGCACGCTCGAAACCGTCCATGTCGACGGTCATGCCGCGCTCGCGGGCGATGTCGGCCGTGAGATCGACCGGGAAACCGTAGGTGTCGTAGAGACGGAAGGCGTCCGCACCCGGAATGATCTGGCCCGACTTCGCGGCGATGTCGTCGAACAGGCGCATGCCGTGCTCGAGCGTTTCACCGAAGCGGTCTTCTTCCGTCTTCAGCGCCTGCTCCACGAAAGACTGCTTGGCGGCGATCTCGGGATAGGCCTCACCCATCTCGGTAACCAGCGGAGCGACCATCTTCCAGAAGAAATCGCCACGCACGCCCAGCATCCACCCGTGGCGCAACGCGCGGCGGATGATGCGGCGGAGCACATAGCCACGCCCCTCGTTGGACGGCAGCACGCCGTCGACGATGAGGAACGAGCAGGCGCGGATGTGATCGGCGATGACGCGCAACGACTTGTTCGCGAGGTCGGCGGTGCCGGTGAGGCGCGAGGCCTCGGCGATCAAGTGCGCGAAGAGGTCGATTTCGTAGTTCGAATGCACGTGCTGCAGCACGGCTGCGAGACGCTCCAGGCCCATACCCGTGTCGACGCAGGGTGCCGGCAGCGGCGAGAGCGTGCCATCCGGCGCGCGATCGAACTGCATGAACACGAGGTTCCAGATTTCGATATAACGATCGCCGTCCTCGTCAGGCGAGCCCGGGGGGCCACCCGCGACGTCGGGGCCGTGGTCGAAGAAGATTTCCGTGCAGGGGCCGCAGGGACCGGTGTCGGCCATCTGCCAGAAGTTGTCGGAGGCGAACGGCGCGCCCTTGTTGTCACCGATGCGGACGATGCGGTCCGCCGGCACGCCGACCTCCTTGTTCCAGATGTCGTAGGCCTCATCGTCCGTGTGATACACGGTGACCCAGAGGCGCTCGGCCGGGAGTTTGTAAACCGAGGTGAGCAATTCCCACGCGTAGCGGATGGCATCGCGCTTGAAATAGTCGCCGAAGGACCAGTTGCCCAGCATCTCGAAGAAGGTGTGATGACGGGCCGTATAACCCACGGCGTCGAGGTCGTTGTGCTTGCCGCCGGCGCGCAGGCAGCGCTGGACGTCCGCCGCGCGAACGTAGCCCGGCTTTTCGCTGCCGAGGAACACGTTCTTGAACGGAACCATGCCCGAATTGGTGAACAGCAGCGTCGGGTCGTTCGACGGCACCAGCGATGCCGACGGCACGATGGTGTGGTCCTTGGAACGGAAGAATTCGAGGAAGGTCGAACGGATTTGGGCGGTTTTCATGAGCGATCGTGGCTTGGGAGCTGCGAGACATGTCGCGGGGACGCTCCGTCCAGAATCAAGGCTCACTGCCTTCAGTCGTCGTCGGCGTCTTCCGCATCGGCGTGGGTAAGAACACGTACTGTGGCGGCGGCGAAGCCGCGACGCAAGAGGAATTGCGCCCTCCGCGCCCGCTCGGCGGGGTCAGCGGATGGCCCACCATAGCGTCGGCGTAGCTGGTTGGCGGCCAGATCATGCCAGTCGACGTCCGCCGCTTCGATCAATTCACGGATCCTGGCGTCGCTGATTCCCTGGCTGCGCAGTTCGGCGCGAATGCGGGCCGGACCGTATCCCTGCCCTACCCGGCTGCGGACCAGTGAGCCAGCGAAACGGTCGTCATCCTGATAGCCCTGGTCACCCAGACGCTCGAGAGCCGCCGTGGACTCATCACGCGCGAAACCGCCGCGCTCGAGCTTCTGCTTGAGTTCGCGGCGGGAGTGCTCGCGCCGGGCCAGCAGCCCAAGCGCCTTGTCGTACGCGGTACG
>DATNJP010000032.1:0-2581 GCA_035603855.1 Luteibacter sp.
CTTTTTTCATGAGGCCGGAGTCAGCGCAGCGCGTTGCGCCGCGAGCAGCTGGTTGATGCCACCGGTGGCGAGATCGATGAGGCGGTTCAGCTCATCGCGGCGGAAAGCATGGCCTTCGGCCGTGCCCTGCACTTCGATGAAGCCGCCACCGTCGTTCATCACGACATTCATGTCGGTATCGCAGTTCGAATCCTCGGCGTAGTCGAGATCGAGCACCGGGACGCCGTTATAGATGCCCACCGAGACGGCCGCGATGGCACCGAGGATGGGGTTGCGCTTGATGGCATTGCGCTTGGTGAGCGTGGCCACGGCGTCGACCAGCGCCACATAGGCGCCGGTGATGGCCGCCGTGCGCGTGCCGCCATCGGCCTGGATCACGTCGCAGTCCAGCGTGATGACACGCTCGCCCAGGGCGGCACGGTCGACGCAGGCGCGCAGCGAACGGCCGATCAGGCGCTGGATCTCCATGGTGCGGCCACCCTGGCCACCACGCGCGGCTTCGCGCTGGGTGCGGTCGGTGGTGGCGCGAGGCAGCATGCCGTACTCGGCGGTGACCCAGCCTTCGCCCTTGCCGCGCAGCCACGGTGGCACGCGATCCTCGACGGACGCGGTGCACAGCACCTTCGTGTCGCCGAAGGAAACCAGGACGGAACCCTCGGCGTGGCGGGTGTAGTGGCGTTCGATACTGACGGCACGCAGCTGGTCGGCGGCGCGGCCGCTCGGACGGGAGAAGGTCATGTAGGGCCTGATTTGGGCGCGGGCGGTGGGTCAGTTTACCATTGCCTTCTTTCCTCCATGCGTGAGCAAGGCCATCCGATGATCCGCAGCATGACCGCCTACGCATCCGCCGAGAGCGCTGGCCCCTCCGGCACGCTGACCTGCGAGCTGCGCACGGTCAACCACCGTTATCTCGAGATCAGCCCCCGGCTGCCCGAGGACATGCGCAGCTTTGAAAGCGCCCTGCGCGAGCGGATTGCCACGCGGCTGTCGCGTGGAAAGGTGGACGTCACGGTCCGGCTGCGCTCCGAGGCGGGGGCCGGTGACAGCCTGCGGATCAACGGCTCGATGCTGTCGCGCCTGTCGGAACTGGCGCTGGACCTGGAGCAGCGCTTCCCGCGCATGAATGTCGAATTCACCGAGCTGCTTCGCTTCCCGGGCGTGCTGCAACAGCCCGAAACCGACGCCGACGCCCTCCAGGGTGCCTTGCTCGACGTGCTCGATCGCGCCCTGACGGCGTTGGGCGACACCCGTGGCCGTGAAGGCGCCAAGCTGGGCGACATGCTGCGCGAGCGCCTCGATGCCATCGAGAAGATCGTCACGGACGTGCGCGGCTGGGTCCCCGAGATCCGTGCCGCCCTGCGGACGCGTCTCGAAGCGCGCCTGGCCGACATCCGCCAGCCCGTGGAGCCGGGTCGACTGGAACAGGAACTCGTCCTGCAGATCACGCGCATCGACGTGGACGAGGAACTCGACCGCCTCGCCACGCACATCTCCGAGGCGCGCCGGGTGCTGGCGCTGAAGGAGCCCATCGGCCGTCGCCTCGACTTCCTCATGCAGGAATTCAACCGCGAGGCGAACACGCTGGGTTCGAAGTCCGTCGATTCGCGCACCACCAACGCCGCCGTCGAGCTCAAGGTGCTGATCGAGCAGATGCGCGAACAGGTCCAGAACATCGAGTGATCATGAACAACCTGTCCTCCTATCCCATCGGAACCTCCGGACAGCCCTGGGGCGCGCCGGAAATCGAAGCCTGGCGCTTGCGGCAGGTGAAGCAGCGCAGTTACGCCTCGGACGTACTCGAGGCGATCGAACCCTTGCGCGCCGCCTTCGACGTATCCGAATACGGTGCGCTCGAGAATGCGGACGGCCGCTTCCCGTTGATGGCGATGCGCAGCCGCGAGTGGCGAGAAGATCTACCGGTCCTGCTGGTTACCGGTGGCGTGCATGGTTATGAGACCAGTGGCGTGGAGGGCGCGTTGCAGTTCGCGCGCGGGCACGCCGCCGACTATGCCGGTCGCGCGAATCTACTGATCGTGCCTTGCGTCAGCCCATGGGCGTACGAGCGCATCCAGCGCTGGAACCGGGACGCCATCGATCCGAACCGGAATTTCCGCGAAGGCAGTCCGGCGCCCGAGTCCGCCGCGCTCGTGCATCTGCTGGCACCCCTGGGCGACAGGGTCCTCGTGCACATCGACCTGCACGAGACCACCGATTCGGACGAGTCGGAATTCCGCCCCGCCGTGGCAGCCCGCGACGGCCTGGTGTTCGTGCCGGGCGAAGTGCCCGACGGTTTCTACCTGGTCGACGATTCGGCGAAGCCCCAGCCAGCTTTCCAGAAGGCGGTGATCGAGGCGGTGGCGAAGGTCACGCATATCGCGCCCGCCGACGCCCGCGGCCAGATCATCGGCTCGCCGGAGGTCGCCCCCGGCGTCATCGAGTACGCCTTGCGCAAGCTCGGCCTGTGCGCTGGCATCACGAACGCGCGTTACGTGACCACCACGGAGGTCTATCCGGACAGCCCGCGGGCCACGCCGCAGCAGTGCAACGAGGCACAGGTGGCAGCGGTACGGGCGGCGTTCGA
>DATNJP010000033.1:0-5195 GCA_035603855.1 Luteibacter sp.
ACGGCTGGCTCGTGAGGCTGGCAAACTCCAATTTTAGCGCACCGCGCGGGTGTAAGGTGCCGCAAGAAACGCCGGTCTGTTCACGGCAATCCACAAGAAAACGGAGTTCCCATGCGCCACCCGTTCCGCATCGCCCTTTTCGCCATCGCCATCGCCGCCACGGCGCTTGGCATGGCCAGGCCGGCCACCGCCGCCCAGACGGCGCCCGAATTCGCCGGCATCGCCGGCTGGCAGAACTCCAAGCCCCTGACCATGCGCCAGCTGCGCGGCAAGGTGGTGCTGATCGATTTCTGGGCCTACTCCTGCATCAACTGCCTGCGCACCCTGCCCCACGTCACCCGCTGGCACGAGCAGTACAAGGAGAAGGGCCTGGTGGTGATCGGCGTCCATTCGCCGGAATTCCCGTTCGAGAAGCAGGAAGGCAACGTGCGCGACGCCATCAAGCGCTTCGGCGTCACCTACCCGGTGGCGCAGGACAACGACCTGGAAACCTGGGACGCATGGGACAACCAGTACTGGCCGGCCGAGTACCTGGTGGACCAGCGCGGCAACGTGGTCGCCCACCACTTCGGTGAGGGCAACTACATGGAGATGGAGAACGGCATCCGCACCCTGCTGGGCCTGCCACGCCTGACCGAGGACAAGACGGCGGGCAGCGACAAGGACGCTCCGGACTTCAACCAGCTGGGCTCGCCGGAGATGTATTTCGGCGCGGACCGCAGCAAGAACAACGCGAGCCCGCAGGGCACGGACACGGGCACGCGCGTGTTCACCGCCCCCTCGCGGCTGGAACTCAACCAGTTCGCCCTGGTGGGCAAGTGGGAGATCGGCCGCGACAACGCCTCGCTGGTGGATCCGAACGGCGAGATCCGCCTGCACTTCAAGGCGAAGAAGGTCCACATGGTGGCCAGCGCGAACACGCCGGTCACGATCGAGGTGCTGGTGGACGGCAAGCCCCAGGCCCCGGTGACCGTGCAGGCGTCGCAGCTGTACACGCTGTATAGCGCGGACGACTACAAGGACCACGTGCTGACCATCCGCATTCCGAAGGCGAACTTCCACGCGTTTACGTTTACGTTTGGGTGAGGCTTTGGTGGAAGGGCATCGCCGCTGAAGCGGCTCCCACAGAGAGCCGAGCCTGACCTTCCTTCGGCTAGAGGACCTGCGAAGCCAGGCATGAAAACCCTGCGCAGATCTTGTGTGGGAGCCGCTTCAGCGGCGATCCGGCCCCACTCAACCCAGCCCACCCTTGCAAAGAGTGTTTCTTAAGATATATCGTACGACCACTACGTACGATATATCTGGAGAGCACCCATGCACTTTTTCCACCACGCCAGGCACCCCTTCCACGACCACCTCGAGGCCATCGGCCGCGGCGGCGGCCGCTTTGGCGGTGGCCCGTTCGGCTTCGACGACCGTGACGGCATGCGCGGCGGCCGCGGTGGCGGGCGCTTCGGCGGCCGCATGTTCGGCACCGGCGACCTTCGCCTCCTACTCCTCGCCCTGATCGAGGAACAGCCCCGCCACGGCTACGAACTCATCCGCACCATCGAGGAGATGTTCGACGGCCAGTACAGCCCCAGCCCGGGCGCCATCTACCCGACCCTGACCATGCTCGAGGAACTGGGCTACGCACGTGTCGAGGCCGAGACCGGCGGCAAGAAGCTCTACGCCATCACCGAGACCGGCCGCGCCTTCCTCGCCGAGAACCGCGACAGCCTGGAAGCCCTGACCGAACGCCTGCAGGTGATGTCCCGGCACATGCGCCGCATGAGCGTCCCGAATGACGTGCGCGAGGCGATGCACACGCTGAAACATCAGCTGATGAACCACCACAAGAGCTGGGACGACACCGAGGTGCGCCGCGTGGCGAAACTGATCGAAGCCGTGGCGAAGGCGGTCGCGGAGCGCCACGGATGAGCGAACGTCATGCGATCACGCGCGTCCGCCATACGCTGAGGATGCGTCTGCTGGATGTGCTCCATGTGCAGCGCCTCACGCCGCACATGGTCCGCGTCACCTTTACCGGCGAGGACCTGGAAGGCTTCGTTTCCGCCTCGCCGGACGATCACGTGAAGCTGTTCTTCCCCGTCGACGGCGGTCAGATCAACCTGCCGACGATGGGGCCGGACGGCCCGGTGTTCGCGGAAGGCGTCACGCCGTCGCCCGCACGCGATTACACGCCTCGCCATTACGACGCGGCGAGCAACGAACTCGTCATCGACTTCGTGCTGCACGGCGAAGGACCGGCGTCCACCTGGGCGGAAAGCGTCAAGGTGGGCGATGTCCTCGGCGTCGGCGGCCCACGCGGTTCGATGATCGTGCCCGGCGACTACGACCACTACGTGCTGGTGGGCGACGCCACCGCCCTGCCTGCCATCGGACGCTGGCTGGAGGAAATGCCCGAGCACACGCCGGTCACCGTCCTTGCCGAAATCACCTCACCGGATGAAAAGCAGACGCTGAAACGGCACGTCCACTGGTTCATCGCGGGGCAAACGCCAAGCCTGGATGAAACACTGGAGGCGCTGCCGGTGCCGGCGGGCGATACGTTCTGGTGGGTGGCTACCGAGTCCAGGCGGGCACGTGCCTTGCGCTCGCTTCTGGTGGAACAGCGCGGTATCGATAAGGATTGGGTCAAGGCTACGGGGTATTGGCAAGCTTCTTAGGCGTTGCGAGGTGTTGGGTTGTCGCGGCGATAGCCCGCACAGCTCAATGTGGGAGCCGCTTCAGCGGCATTGCGCAGATCCTTGTGGGAGCCGCTTCAGCGGCGATGCTCGTCACACCCCCTCCACCTCGCTTAATCTCCCCGCCCCATGAACACATAACCTTGTCGGGCTTCAGGTTACCTCTGGGCGCGATTTAAGGATGGAGGCGGCACGATGCGGCGTGGCAGGAAAATACTGGCGTGGGTCATTGGGATATTTATCCTGCTCATCGTGGCGATCGTGTTGTTCATCGCCTTCTTCGACTGGAACCGGTTGAAGCCCACCATCAACGAGAAGGTTTCCGAAGCGATCGGCCGGCCGTTCGCCATTAATGGCGACCTTTCCGCGCACTGGTCGCGCGAACCCGGCGAAGGTGGATTCGTCGGCCTCATTCCCTGGCCGCACTTCACCGCGCTGGACATCACTGTCGCCAATCCCGACTGGGCCAAGTCGAAGGAATTCGCACGGCTTCAATCCGTCGACTTCCGCCTCTCGCCGTTCCCGCTGCTCGCCCACCGCATCGTCGTTCCCGAAATCCGCCTGGGCCAGCCGTACATCGCGCTGGAACGCGTGAAGAACGGCGACAACACGTGGACGTTCAAGATGCCCGAAAGCACGGGTCCGTCCGAGTGGCAAATGGAACTCAACGCCATCGCGTTCGACAAGGGCCACATCGATTTTTCCGATGCGATGAACCAGGTCGTCATGGGCATCGACGTGACGCCGCTGGGCAAGGGCATTCCGTTCGACGAGATCATGGCGCAGCAGGAGAAGGATTCCCGCGCGCAGGCGAACAAGACCACCGGCGCCAGTGCGAAGACGATGGCGAAAAGCGATGCCGACGAGAAGGATCGCCAGGACGAGACCAAGAAGAAGCAGGTCTATTACTTCGCATGGGATGCCAAGGGTACTTACAAAAAGTCGACGGTCTCGGCGAAGGCGCGTACCGGCGGCGTCCTGTCGCTCCGCGATGCCACTCGTCCCTTCCCCGTGCAGGCGGATGCGCGGTTCGGTGACACCCACATCGCCTTCGTCGGCACGCTCACCGATCCGATCAACATGGGTGCGCTGGATATCCGGCTGTGGCTCTCGGGTACGAGCATGTCGCATCTGTACGACCTGACCGGCGTGACCCTACCCGATACGCCGCCCTTCGCTACGGAAGGACACCTCAAAGCAAACCTCAAGAAAGGCGCCAGCGTCTTTACCTATGAGAACTTCACCGGCCGCGTCGGCGGTAGCGATCTCGGCGGCAGCCTCACCTTCAACACCGGCGGCACGCGTCCAAGCCTGACGGGCACGCTGAAGTCGAACCAGTTGCTCTTCAGCGATCTCGCTCCGCTGATCGGCGGCGGATCGGACCAGGAGAAAGCACAGCGCGGCGATGCGGTGAAACAGCCCTCGGACAAGGTGCTGCCGGTCGAGCCGTTCAAGACCGACCGCTGGAACGCGATGGATGCCGATGTGCAATTCACCGGGGTGAAGATCGTCCACGGCGAGCGCCTACCCATCGAGAACGTGTCGACCCACCTGATCATGAAAGACGCCGTCCTGACCCTCGACCCGCTGAAGTTCGGCGTGGCCGGCGGCACGGTGGGCAGCAACATCCGCCTCGATGGTTCGAAGACTCCGATGAAGGGTGGCTTCAACCTGGGCGCACGCCACCTCAAGTTGAAGGAGCTGTTCCCGACGTTCGCGCCCATGCAGACGAGCTTCGGCGAAATGAATGGCGATGCGTCGCTCACGGCGACGGGTAATTCCCCAGCGGCCTTGCTCGGCAGTTCGAACGGCGAGGTGAAGCTGCTGATCAACGACGGCGCCATCAGCAGTTCGCTGCTCGAGCTGGCCGGCCTGAATGTCGGCAGCTACGCGGTGAACAAGATGTTCGGCGACGAGGTGGTCAAGATCAACTGCATGGCGGCGGATCTGGTCGCGACCAACGGCGTGATGGAGTCGCGGCTGTTCGCGTTCGACACCGAGAAGGCGCTGATCAATGTCACGGGCGACGTGAACTTCCGCGACGAGAAGCTCAACCTCGACATCGTGCCGCATACGAAAGGCTTCCGCCTGTTCTCACTGCGCTCGCCGCTGTACGTGCACGGGACCTTCAAGGATCCATCCCCGGGCGTGCATGCGGGTCCGTTGATCTTGCGTGGTGGCGGTGCGGTAGCCCTGGCAGTGTTCGCGGCCCCGGTCGCGGCACTCGGCGCGCTGGTCGTCCCCGAGAGCGGCAAGGCCGACGCCACCCAGTGCAAGCCGCTGCTGGACGACATCAAGAACAACCCGCCCAAAGCCCCGCCCGCTGGAAAGACGCAGAAGGGGTAAACCGCAAAGCCGGCTCAGGCACTAAGGGGAAGCCCCAGAAAGGGGAAGCCCCAGACAACTGTGGGAGCCGCTTCAGCGGCGATCCCGCGGCAGCGGGCAACCTTCGCCACGATCTCGGTCGGGGCGAGCACCCATCGCCGCTGAAGCGGCTCCCACAAAGTC
>DATNJP010000034.1:0-6360 GCA_035603855.1 Luteibacter sp.
CAGTCGTTGGTCTTCATGGGTGGTGCACCCGTGACCGGATTGCCACCCGCCTCCACGCAGGCCCAGTACTGCTCCTGGCACTGGACCTGCTGCCCCGCCGGGCAGTTGTCCAGGATGCCCTGGCAGAAGCGTGCCGCATGGGCGGGCGGTGCATAGCTGAAGGTGGAGAGGGCACCGATGGCGACGACGGCACAAGCAGAAACGATTGCTTTCATGACGTGCTCCGATTGAGGTTGGAATGCCCGGCGATGCCGGACGGGGCAAGCTGCCACGGAGTTTTCCTACATTTCAACCACCAAAACGTGTCGGTCTACGCCTACACAGAATGGGCGATTCTCTCGATCCATATGACCCTTACTCACCGGTTGGGCCGACCTTCCGGGGGCGCGCATGTCGCCCATCAAGCCCCTGTCGGGCAACCGCCTTCGTCACCCCGGGACCACCGTTCGTCCCCACGGCCCCGGAATTCCTCCCAGCGCGGACGACAGGACGACCGCGCGGGGTGCAGCATCGAGCCATCCCAATGGACGCCAACGCGTCCTTCGATGAGGCTCCCATGGATCGACGTACTCTCCTTAAGACCGCCCTGGTCCTGCCGCTCGCGCCGTATGCCCTGAAGCTGGATGCCTTCGGCGTGCCCCGCGCCGCGACGCGGGTTCATCCCGGGGCGGCGGGTTGGCCCTCGGAATCGCAGTGGCAGGTGTTGAACCGGCAGGTCGGTGGTCGGCTGTCGGTACCCAAGTCACCCTTCCTCGGTGACGCCGCCACGCGGGCCGAAGCCATCGCCCAGCTGAAAAACCCGTTCTATATCGGAGACCAGCCGGCGCTCACCCAGACCAGCGGTTACTTCGGCGCGTGGACCTCCCGGCCCAGCGCCTATGCGCTCACGGCTGAGAGCGCCGAGGACATTGCCGCCGCGGTGAACTTCGCCCACAAGCACGGCGTGCGGCTGGTGGTGAAAGGGGGTGGTCACAGCTACCAGGGCACCTCCTGTGCCGCGGACTCGTTGCTGGTATGGACCCGGCGGATGAATCGCGTCGAGATGCATGACGGATTCGTTCCCCAGGGCGCGAAAGCCGGCACGCAGCCCCAACCAGCCGTCAGCGTGGGCGCCGGGGCGATGTGGATCGATGCCTATAGCGAGGTGACCACGCGTGGCGGCCGCTATGTACAGGGCGGCGGATGCACCACGGTCGGTGTCGCCGGACTGGTGACCGGCGGCGGCTTCGGTAGTTTCTCCAAGCGCTTCGGTACAGCGGCATCGAACCTGCTCGAGGCCGAGGTCGTCACGGCCGACGGCAAGATCCGCGTCGTCAACGCGAACCGTGACCCCGAACTGTTCTGGGCGATCAAGGGTGGTGGTGGCGGTTGTGTCGGCATCGTCACGCGGCTGACCCTGCGCACGCACGACCTGCCGGACATCTTCGGCGCGGTATTCGCCGAGATCCAGGCCGAGTCGGACGAGGCTTTCCGCGCACTCACCGCAAAGGCGCTTGGCTTCTATCGCGACACCCTGTGCAACCCGCACTGGGGAGAGCAGATGGGATTTCGCGATGGACGCACGATGTCCGTGTCGATGGTGTACCAGGGCATGGACAAGGCGGCGGCGGAAGCCACGTGGGCACCGTTCGTCGCGTGGGTGAAGGAGCGGCCCGAATACAGGTTCCGCAAGGCGCTTCAGGTATTCGCCATGCCGGCACGGCATTTCTGGGATGCCGATTTCTTCCGCGAACACGCGCCCGACTTCGTCATCCCCGACAGCCGCGAAGGCGCGCCGGGCGAACACATGCTATGGAAGGGCGATCAGGGCCAGGTTGGCTGGTTCATCCACGGCTATGCCTCGGCCTGGTTACCTTCGCGGCTGCTCGCGGACGCCGAACTCGACACCCTGGCGACGGCGATCTGCGAAGCGGCGGAACACATGGACGTGGCCCTGCATTTCAACAAGGGATTGTTCGGCGCGCCTGCCGACGCGATCGCCGCCAGTCGCGACACCGCCACGAATCCCGCCGTGCTGGATGGGTTCGCGCTCGCGATCATCGGCAACAGCGGCGATCCGGCCTATGAAGGATTGCCCGGCGCGAAGGTGGATGAAGCACGCGCACGACATGGCGCGGACAAGGTGAAGGCTTCCTACGAACGCCTCCTCAAGGTGGCACCCGGAGCCGGCGCGTACATCTCCGAGGCCGACTACTTCCAGGCGAACTGGCAGCAGGCGTTCTGGGGTGCGAATCACACGCGCCTCGCCGCCGCCAAGCGACGTTACGATCCGGACCGCCTGTTCATCGTGCACCACGGCGTGGGCAGCGAAGGCACGGATGCGTGACGCCGCAGCCTGCCAGCGATCAGACGCGTTTCAGGCGTAGCGCCGACCAGTCGTCGTCGACGGCGACCTGGCTCACCGTGTCGAGGCCGTGCGCCGGAACCGCCGCGCGGATGATGTCGCGATTCAGGTCGCCGGCGAGGCTCGAGGTCAGCTTCGGATAGGCGACCCAGAGGATCGCATTCGCGGCAAGCCTGGGCGCCACATCGGTCAGGGCGGCGTCCAGGCGCTTCCGGTCGGGAGCGAACACCAGCACGACGTCGGCCTTGCCGACCGGCGCCTCGGGTGCACCCGCGACCAACGAGGCGGGCACGCTGGCGGGGCGCTTCACGACGGCCAGGGTGCGGCCGTTCTTGACCTGGAGACGTTCGGTAAGAGGCTTATCGGACATGATCCACTCCACTCTGGGCTGCCGGCGGATACCGCGCAGGGCACTTTATGCCACGAGTCGGTCGTCGATGCTCGTGCCGGTGACATGGGCCAGATAGGCGGTCGCGCGGGAAAGCCGACGTCGCCGCCGCGCGTCGGCGTTGTAGCTACCTTCCTTTCCGAAACGCTGCAGAAGGCTCACGCCATAGACGGCAAGCGATCGATGATCTTGTCCAGCGTGACCGGGTAGTCGCGTACGCGGACTCCCGTCGCGTGGTACACGGCGTTCGCGATAGCCGCGCCGACACCGCAGATGCCGAGTTCCCCGACGCCCTTGGCCTTCATGGGCGAAGAGATGGGGTCGGTCTCGTCGAGGAAGACCACTTCCTGGTGCGGGATGTCCGCGTGAACCGGCACTTCGTATCCGGCGAGATCGTGGTTGACGAAGTAACCCAGGCGCTTGTCGACCACGAGTTCTTCCATCAACGCCGCGCCCGCACCCATCGTCATCGCACCGATCACCTGGCTGCGTGCCGACTTCGGGTTGAGGATGCGACCGGCGGCGCATACGGCGAGCATGCGGTTGATGCGAATTTCGCCCGTGGCGGAATCCACGCGCACTTCGACAAAGTGCGCTCCGAAGGTCGACTGCTGGTAGCGCTTGCCGAGGTCGCCATACTCCATGGTGTCCTCGGCGACGATATCGCCATCCGCCGACGCTTTTGCAAGCGCCACGCTTTGCTTGCCCGCCGTGACCTTGCCGTCTTCGAACACGACCGTCGCCGGATCGAGGCCCAGCTTCTGCGCGACGGCTTCGCGCAGCTTCATGCAAGCCGCGTAGACACCGGCCGTCGAACTGTTACCACCCCACTGGCCACCCGAGCCGGAAGACACGGGGAAGCTGGAATCGCCGAGGCGAACGTCGATGTGGTCGAGCGGCAGGCCCATCATCTCGGCGGCGGTCTGGGCGATGATCGTGTAGCTACCCGTGCCGATGTCGGTCATGTCGGTTTCAACGATGACGTGCCCGTTGCGGTCGAGCCGCACGCGCGCTCCCGACTTCATGACCAGGTTGTTGCGGAACGCGGCGGCGACGCCCATGCCCACGAGCCAACGGCCGTCACGGGTGCTCGCCGGCTTGGTCGCGCGCTTCTCCCAACCGAACTTCTTCGCGCCCGTATGCAGGCATTCGACCAGCTTGCGCTGCGAGAAGGGGCGCTCGGGCTTCTCCGGATCGACCTGCGTGTCATTGCGGACACGAAATTCGATCGGATCCAGGCCGAGCTTCTCGGCCATTTCATCGATGGCGATTTCCAGCGCCATGAGGCCCGGTGCCTCGCCGGGCGCACGCATGGCGTTGCCTTCCGGCAGGTCCAGCACGGCCAGACGCGTCGCCGTCATGCGGTTGGCGCCAGCGTAGAGCAGGCGGGTCTGCATGACCGCCGTTTCCGGTCCGCCGCCGGGAAGATCGCCCGACCAGCCTTCATGGCCGATCGCCTCGATCTTGCCGTCCTTCGAGGCGCCGATGCGAATGCGCTGGATGGTGGCCGGGCGGTGCGTCGTGTTGTTGAACATGAGGGGGCGTGGCAGCGCCACCGCCACGGGACGACCCGCTGCTTTTGCGCCGAGCGCGGCAAGGATCGCGTCCGAACGCACGAACAACTTGCCGCCGAATCCGCCACCGATATACGGCGAGACGAGGCGCACGTTCTCCTTCGGGATGCCGAGGGTCTTGGCGACGTCGCCGTGACCCCAGTTGATCATCTGGTTGGCGGTCCAGAGCGTCAGCTTGTCGCCTTCCCATGCCGCGATGGAGGCGTGCGGTTCCATCATGGCGTGCGACTGGTCGGGCGTCGTATAGGTGGCATCGAGCTTCACGGCCGCGTTGGCGAAGGCCGCCTCGAAATCGCCCGTCGCCGAATCCGGCTTGCCGTCCCCCGGCTTCGTCGCCTTGTCCTTTACCGCGGCGAGGTCGAAGCTTCCGGGCGTACGCGCATAGTCCACGCGCACCAGTTGAGCGGCGGAACGCGCCTGCTCGAAGGTCTCGGCGACAACGACGGCCACCGCCTGGTGATAGTGCTCGATGTTGGGCCCACCCAACAGCATGGCGGTGTTGTAGTCGCCCTTGGTCAGCTTGCCCGCGTTCTGCGCCGTGACGATGGCCAGCACGCCCGGCGCGCGCCGCGCACGGGAGAGGTCGATCGAAACGATGCGACCTTTCGGGATGGACGATCCGACAACGTATCCATACGCGTGGTTCGGCGCGGCCGCATGTTGCTCGTAAGCGTAGTGCGCCGTGCCGGTGGTCTTATGCGGGCCGTCGATACGATCGACGGGCTGGCCGACGACCTTCAGGCGATCGATGGGATTGGTGGTCGCGGGAGTGTCGAATTTCATGCCGTGCGCTCCTTGGCTTCAGCAAGCGTCGCGGCGATGGTGCGCTCTACGAGCACAAGCTTGAATCGGTTGCCTTCGGTGGGTTGCGCTCCTGCGAGCAGGCGTGTCGCGACCGCATTGGCACCCTTGGAGAATTCCGCTTCGGCTGCCTCCACGCGCCAGGGCTTGGGTGCGACGCCACCCAGCGCGACGCGCCCGCTGCCGTCCGGCTGCACGATCATGGCCACCGATACCAGGGCGAATGCATACGACGCGCGGTCGCGCACCTTGTGATAAAGCTGCACCCCACCGACCGGTTTCGGCAACGTGACCGCGGTGATCAGCTCGCCCTTGGCAAGCACATTCTCGACATGGGGCGTGGCACCCGGCAGCGTATGGAAATCCGCCAGCGGGATGCGGCGCACGCTGCCGTCTGGCTTGATCGTTTCCACGGTGGCATCGAGCGCCCGCATGCCCACCGCCATGTCGCTCGGATGCGCGGCGATACATGCCTTGCTGACACCCATCACGGCATGCTGGCGACTGAAGCCACCGATGGCCGCGCAGCCGCTGCCCGGCAGGCGCTTATTGCACGGCTGGTTGGCGTCGTAGAAATACGGACAGCGCGTACGCTGCAACAGATTGCCCGCCGTCGTGGCCTTGTTGCGCAACTGACCGGACGCACCCGCAAGCAGCGCGCGCGAAAGCAACGGGTAGTCGCGACGAATGCGTGTGTCGGCGGCGAGATCCGTATTGCGGACCAATGCGCCGATACGCACGCCGTCGTCGTCCGTCGCTTCGATCTTGTCGAGCGCCAGGCCGTTGACGTCGATGAGGTGCGCAGGCTCCTCGACACCGATCTTCATCAGGTCGAGCAGGTTCGTACCACCCGCGATGAACTTCGCGCCGGGCACGCGTGCCGCCGCGGCGGCCGCCGCGGTGGGCGACTCCGCGCGCTCATAAGTGAAGGGCTTCATGCTTTCACCCCCGCGACTTCGTTGATCGCTTCATGGATGTTCGAGTACGCACCGCAGCGACAGATATTGCCGCTCATGCGTTCACGCAGTTCCATCGGGCTGATCGCGGCTTTCGCCGTGAGGTCGCCGGTGACGTGGCTCGGGATGTCACGCTGGATCTCGTCCAGCACCGCCACCGCGGAGCAGATCTGTCCCGGCGTGCAGTAACCACACTGGTAACCGTCATGTTTGACGAAGGCCGCCTGCATGGGATGCAGCTTCTCCGGCGTGCCAAGGCCTTCGATCGTGGTGATCTTCGCGCCCTGGTGCATGACC
>DATNJP010000035.1:0-3257 GCA_035603855.1 Luteibacter sp.
GATAAACGGCCGCTCTTCGCGGCCCTTCCTTTCCGGGTCGCCGCAGGCGTGGCCCCGAGGGTGGTGCCCGCCGGCTCTTGCGATGTCGCCGCACGACGAGCAAACCGCGAGGCCGAAGGCGAGCCCGCAACCCAAACAAAAAAGTGGGGCGCCTTTCGGGCGCCCCACGTCGTTTCCGGACGCCCCGGGGGAGGGCGGAGGGGTCGGCGTCCGGGAACTCAGAAGTAGGCGCGCACGCCTACCGAAACATTGCGGCCGGGCAGGGGTGCCACGTCCTTGAACAGCGAGGTGGCCGGGCGGGCCGTCTGGTTGGTGAGGTTGTTGCCGTCGACGAAAGCCTCCCACTGGCTGCGGTCGTCGTTGACGAAGGTCCAGGCGAAATGCGCAGTGACCAGCGTGTAGCCCGCCGTGTCGGTTTCGAACGCGGCGATCTTGTCCTGCTTCATGTAGCGCACGGCGCCCAGGCTCGCGCGAAGGCTGTCGGCGCTCCAGCTGAGCGTCGAGCCGATGCGGCCCGCGGGGATGCGCGGCACGTTGCCTGCGCCGTCGGAAAGCGTCGCGCGCACCGTGTCGCCAAATACACGCAAGTCCCAGTTGCCTGCGTTGCCCTTCGCGAGATGGAAGGTGGCTTCGGCTTCCGCACCGCGGAACGTCGCGTCGTTCTGCGACCAGATGCGCACGGGCAGGTCGTCTTCGATCTCGCCCGTGTCGGCGAGGTAAATGAAGTTCTTGTACTTGTTGTAGTACACCGCGACCTTGCCTTCCACGAGCTCGCCGTGGAAGTGCAGGCCGAGTTCCGCCTGGTTCGATTTTTCCTTCTGCAGGTCGCTGCCGATCTCGAACGTATTCGATGCGTCATGCGGGCCATTGGCGAAGAGTTCTTCTTCGGAAGGCGCGCGTTCGGCATGGTCGAGGTTCAACGACAGGTGCCACTGCTCGGCGAAACGCCATGCGAAACCGGCGGAGAAGCTGTTGGGCGCGAAGTCGCGCTTCGGGCCGTTATCGGGGTCGACGCTCTGCTTATCGCGACGTGCGCCGAGTTCGACCTTCACCGGACCGAAGTCGCGCTGTTCGGTGACGAAGACGCCGATGCCGTTCGTCGCCGTCGCCGGCACGAAGGTTTCGTCGCCCACGGCGGAGAATTCGCGGTGCTGGGTCTGCACGCCGAACGCGCCTTCCCATCCGGCTAACGGGTCATGCGTGACGACGAGGCGGCCCTGGTTGCTGGTCGTGGCGAAGGTCGTGCCGGGAACGTCGCCGTCGAATTCGACGTGCTGGTAGGAGCCGTGGCCCAGGCTGAATTCAACCTTGCTGATGCCGTCCAGCGGTTGTACGAGGCCACCTTTCAACGTGTAGTTGGTCTGCGCCATCTTGATGTGCACAGGGTCTTCGCCCTCGGCAGGATCGCCCGGTTCCGCGGGGCTGCCGTAGAGATCCATGAAGCGCGATACGGACAGGCCGACGAAGCCCCACGAGCCGAGTACGGACGCGCCGACCGAGCCGGACGTCGTCTTCACCGCGCTGTTGGCCAAAGTGCCGCCCGGGATGTCGTAATCCTCGTTGTCGCGGTGCATGCCATCGACATGGATGGCGAACTTTTCGTTGCCGGCATCGAGTCGCATCAGGCCCGTGTTGCCGTCCGACACGGAGTCATGGCGCACTTCGGCGCGGCCGGTGAATCCGTTGTCGGGTGCCTTTTCCGGGATGCGGCCGTCGACGACGTTCACCACGCCGCCGATCGCGCCCGATCCGTACAGCAACGTGGCGGGGCCTTTGAGTACCTCGATCTGGTCAGCGAGGAACGGCTCCAGGGTGACGGCGTGGTCCTGGCTCACGTTGGACACGTCCTGCGACGACAGGCCGTTCTCGAGGACGGCCACGCGGGGGCCGTCGAGGCCGCGGATCACGGGGCGGCCCACGGCCGTACCTAGCGCGGAGGTCTGCACGCCCGGGATGGAAGAGACCGTCTCGCCCAGCGACACGCCCTTGGCGTCGTCCAGCGCGGAACCGGCCAGCACGGCTACGGGCGCTACGATCTGGTCGGCGCTTTGGCCCAGGGGAACGGCGTTGACCACGATGGCGTCGAGCTTGTCCGCGTTCTTGCGGCCCTTGCCCTGGGCTTCCTTCGTACCCATGGAGGGCGCCGTGGTGTCCTGATTGTCGTCGGCCATGGCCATGCTGGGCAGGGCCGTGCCGCAGGCGGCGGCGATGGTCAGGGCAAGAAAGGATTTACGCATCGGGACGGAGCTCCATGTTAGGTTCTTGCGATGTTATAAAGTATCATTACTTGCCTCGACCCGTGCAAAAAGTCACGCTATGTCCTCCATGACCGATCCGACCGTCGATTCCGAAGTCCCCCGCCGCTGGTGGCACGCCGCCGATCGCCTCGGGGCGACCGCGTCGTTCCTCTGCGCGATCCACTGTGCGGCGCTGCCGTTCGTCATCGCGCTGCTGCCGGTCATCGGGCTTTCGTTCCTGGCCGACCATCGCTTCGAGACGGGATTCGTCGCCTTCGCCTGCGTGCTGGCCAGCGTCGCCCTGATTTCGGGGTTCCGCCGTCACCGCCGGCGCCTGCCGCTGGTGCTTGCCGCACCGGGCCTGATGCTGTTGTTGCTCGGCGTCACCTTCCTGCACGGCGGTTCGCTGGTGGTGCACAGCGTGCTCGTGACCTGCGGCGGTTTCCTCGTCGCGGCGGCGCACTTCGTCAATCTGAAAGTGGACCGCAGCGAACACGCGGGGCATATCCACGGCCCTTCCTGCGCCCACCCGTGATTGTGTAACCGCGGCGGGATTACCTAGCCTTCTCCCATGGCACACGACCACGCCCATTCGCACGGCCACGCCCACGGCCACGCGCATTCCCATGACCACGACCACCGCCACGCGGCCGGTGGCAGTGAGAGGAAACTGTTGTTCGCGTTCGTCCTGACGACGCTGATGCTGGTGGTCGAGGCGGCGGGTGGCCTTGTGTCCGGTTCGCTGGCACTGCTGGCCGACGCCGGTCATATGCTCGTGGACGCCCTGGCGCTGCTGCTGGCCTTTCTCGGCGCGCGCTTCGCCGCACGGCCCGCGGACGCGCAGCGGACGTATGGTTATGGCCGTATCGAAGTGCTCGCGGGCTTCGTAAACGCGCTGACCCAGTTCGCGCTGGTCGGTTTCATCGTGTACGAAGCGGTGCAGCGGCTCTTTTCGCCGGAGCCGATCCTTTCCGGTGTGATGCTGGTCGTTGCGGTGATCGGGCTTATCGCGAACGTCGT
>DATNJP010000036.1:0-6863 GCA_035603855.1 Luteibacter sp.
CGGCGAAGTCCGACCAGTCGATCAGGATGCCCGCGGCGCGCGCCACGGCCACCCAGTGGATCAGGTGGTTGGTGGAGCCGCCCGTGGCCAGCAGCGCGATCATCGCGTTGACGATGCAGCGCTCGTCGACCTGCACGCCGATGGGCACGTTGCGGCGCTCGCGCGTGAGCGACAGCACGGTGCTGACGGCTTCGCGCGTGAGCGCCGTGCGCAGGCCGTCGTGCGGGTGCACGAAGGCCGCGCCCGGCACGTGCAGGCCCATCGCCTCGAGCAGCATCTGGTTGGAGTTGGCGGTGCCGTAGAACGTGCAGGTGCCGGGCCCGTGGTACGCCTTGCTCTCGGCCTCCAGCAACTCGGCGCGGCCCACGAGGCCCTGGGCCGCCTTCTCGCGCACCTTGGACTTCTCCTTGTTCGACAGTCCGGTCGACATCGGCCCCGCCGGCACGAACACGCACGGCAGGTGGCCGAACTGCAGCGCGCCGATCAGCAGGCCCGGCACGATCTTGTCGCAGATGCCCAGCAGCAGCACGGCATCGAAGACGTCGTGCGACAGCGCAATCGCGGTCGACATGGCGATGGTGTCGCGCGAGAACAGCGACAGCTCCATGCCCGGACGGCCCTGCGTGACGCCATCGCACATCGCCGGCACGCCACCCGCGACCTGCGCGGTGGCGCCGAGCGAACGCGCGGTCCGCCGGATCAGTTCGGGATAACGCTCGTACGGCTGGTGCGCCGATAGCATGTCGTTGTACGAGGTGACGACCGCGATGTTGGCGGCGTGGCCGTTGCGCAGCGCGTCCTTGTCGTTTTCCGCGCAGGCGGCGAAGCCGTGCGCGAGATTGCCGCACGACAGGTGATGGCGCTTCGCGCCCTTACCGCGCGCGGCGTCGATTTTAGCGAGATACGCGGCGCGCGACGCACGGCTGCGCTCGACGATGCGCTGGGTGACCTCAGCGAGAACGGGGTGGATGGTCATGGCATTTCCTGGCGGGTGGACCGCCGGCTCCCCGCCAGGCGGTCCGACGCCGCGCGCATGTCGCGCGGCGATACGGCTTGGATGGATCTTATGGCGCCCAGTAGACGTCGACGGGCACGCGGTCCTGCTTCAGCACGGCCGCGATCGGGAAGTCCCCGCCGGCCTGGGCCCTGGCGAGGATTTCTTTCTTGTCGTCGCCTTCGATATGCAGGTACAGCGCGCGCGTATCGAGCACGCGCGGCAGGCTGAGCGTGATGCGCGGCTCGCCGGCACCGCCGGCGCGCATCGACAGCACGCTTTGCTTGCCGTCGAGATCCAGCGCCCTGGCGAGGTTGTCGCCGCCGGGGAAGAACGATGCGGTATGGCCGTCCGGACCCATGCCGAGCACGATCACGTCGAACGGCTTGCCGATGGCGTCGACGCGCTGGCCGACGTCGGCCAGCGCCGCGTCCACGTCGCCGGCATGCGCGCTGTCGAACAGCGGCAGGAACGTCGCGACATGTGCTTCGTGCGAGATCAGCGTGTGCTTCACGAGGCGCGCGTTGGAACGGTCGCTGCTTTCGTCCACCCAGCGTTCGTCCACCAGGGTGATGGTCACCTTCGACCAGTCGATCTCCTGCTCGGCGAGCACGGCGAACATGAGTTTCGGCGTACCGCCGCCGGAGACGGCGATGCTGGCCTTGCCGCGCGCCTTGATGGCGGCGTCCAGCTTGCCGGCGATGTCACGGGCAAGCTGGTCGGCGAGCGTGAGCTTGTCGGCGAATTCGTGCTGATTCACTTTGGCGTTCATGCGGCATCCTCGGCCCAGGTGCGGCCATCGCGTTCGATGAGCGCCACGGCGGCGCTCGGACCCCAGGTGCCCGCGGTATACGGCTTCGGCGTGTCGCCGGTGGCTTCCCACGCGTCGAGGATGGGGCCGGCCCAGTTCCATGCCGCCTCGACTTCGTCGCGACGCATGAACAGGGTCGGGTTGCCACGCACGACATCGAGGATGAGCCGCTCGTAGGCGTCGGGCTGCTGCACGCCGAACGCCGCGGCGAAGCTCATGTCGAGCGGCACGTGGCGCAGGCGCAGGCCACCCGGACCCGGATGCTTGATCGTCAGCCACAGCTTCACGCCCTCGTCCGGCTGCAGGCGCAGCGTCAGGCGGTTGGGCAGGAGCGGGCCGCTGGTGGGATCGAAGATCGAATGCGGCAACGCGCGGAACGTCACCACGATCTCCGACACGCGGTTGGGAAGGCGCTTGCCGGTGCGCAGGTAGAAAGGCACACCAGCCCAGCGCCAGTTACCGATCTCCGCCTTGAGGGCGACGAAGGTTTCGGTTTTCGACTGGTCGCTGCCGAGCTCGTCGAAATAGCCCGGGACGCCCTGACCTTCGGCTGCACCGGCGCGGTACTGGCCGCGCACGGTGAGCTGGGCCGCGTTGCTGGCGTTGATCGGCCGCAGCGAACGCAGCACCTTGAGTTTTTCGTCGCGCACGGCGTCCGGTGCCAGCGACGACGGCGGCTCCATGGCGAGCATGCACAGGAGCTGCAGGATATGGTTCTGGACCATGTCGCGCAGTGCGCCGGCACGGTCGTAATAGCCCGCGCGATGGCCGACACCGACGGTTTCGGCGACGGTGATCTGCACATGGTCGATGTGCTGCGCGTTCCACAGCGGCTCGAACAATGCGTTGCCGAAACGCAGTGCGAGCAGGTTCTGCACCGTTTCCTTACCGAGGTAATGGTCGATGCGGTAGGTCTGCGATTCGCTGAAGACGCGTGCGACGGCGTCGTTGATCGCGTTGGCGCTCTGCAGGTCGCGGCCGATCGGCTTCTCCAGCACCACGCGCGAGCGCTCGCCGTTGAGGCCGAGCGATCCGAGGCGCTGGCAGATGTCGGTGAAGATGTCCGGCGAGGTCGACAGGTAGAAGACGCGGATGTGGGTCGGTTGCGCCGCCATCAGCTCCGCGAATTCATCCCATCCGTCGGCCTTGCGCGCGTCGAGCGAGCGGTAACCGATCATCTGGATGAAGGCTTCGAGCTGCGCCGGAACGATGTGGGAGACGCCCTTCTCAACCGCGGCGCGTACCTGCTCGCGGTAAGTGGCGTCGTCCAAGCCTTCGCGGGCGACGCCGATGATCCGGCTCGTCGCCTGGATCTGGCCATCGGCGAAGCGGTGGTACATGGCGGGCAGCAGTTTGCGGACGGCGAGGTCGCCGGTGCCGCCAAAAATGACCAGATCGAACGGTTCGATCGGCAGGAGGGGAGCGCTCACGACAGTGGCCTCTTGAAGGATCGTTGGGATGCCTCCGGATCGTACCAGTGACATACCACGACGTACCAGCCCCGTACCAATTGCCGCGACGTTTAGTCACCTTTCACAGCCCGATTACAGAACGGAAACGTTTCCAGCGGTCATTTAGATCGTGCAAACGACTGTTCGAATGGCCCGCTGGTATGGCCGGGTTTGCACGGTCTTGCCGCAGTGGTCGTGGATTGGTATCTTCGTCGTATGGAAACCGCCCTCGTCGCCGAATACCAGCGCCTGCAACACGACCCGGCCACCCGGCAGCCGCTGGCGTACATGCGCCTGCGCCGCGCGATCCGTAATGTGATCGAGAACGGCGAGGTCCAGGTGGGCCACGCGCTGCCCAGCGAACGGGACCTCGCCAGGGCCCTCACCCTGTCGCGGGTCACCGTCCGCAAGGCCATCGGTGGTCTGGTCGAGGACGGCCTGCTCACCCAGCGCCATGGTGCCGGCACCTTTGTCTCCGAGCGCATCGTCAAGCCGCTGTCGCGGATGACCAGCTTCACGGAAGACCTGCGTGCGCGTGGCCTGAACCCCCGCTCGGAGTTCTTCGAACGCGGCATCGGCGAGGTCACGCCCGAGGAAGCCATGGCGATGAACCTGTCGCCGGGCACCCAGGTCGTCCGCCTGCATCGACTGCGCTACGCGGGTGACGAACCGCTGGCGATCGAGCGCAGCGCGGTACCGCTCGACCTGCTCCCCGATCCGAACCTCGTCGAGGATTCCCTCTACGAGGCGCTCGACAAGCTCGGCAACCGGCCACTGCGCGCGCTGCAACGCCTGCGCGCCGTGGTGCTCGGTCCCGCGCAGACCCGCCTGCTTCGCCTCGGTGCCGGCAGCGCCGGCCTCAACATCGAGCGGCGCAGCTTCCTCGACGATGGCCGCATCGTCGAATTCACCTGTTCCTGGTACCGCGGCGATATCTACGATTTCGTCGCCGAACTGCAGAGCGACTGACGAGCCAACCTACGCCATGACCATCCAGCCGCAAGACACCCTGATGTTCCGCGAAGCGCACGAGACCGCCGAGGTCGTCGAGCGGCAGTTAGCCCACAACGAAGGCGTGATCGGCGCACTGGCCGAGCGCCTGCGCGCGAACCCGCCGCGCATGGTGATCACCTGCGCACGCGGCAGTTCCGACCACGCGGCGATGTACGCCAAGTACGTGTTCGAGACCCAGCTTGGTGTCGTCACCGCGTCGGCCTCGCCGTCGGTCACTTCCATCTACCACGCCACGCAACACCTCGACGGCGCGCTGTACGTGGCGGTGTCGCAGTCGGGCAAGAGCCCCGACCTCGTCCGCAACGCGGAAGCCGCGAAGAAGGCCGGCGCCCTGGTCGTCGCCCTGGTGAACGTCGTCGATTCGCCGCTGGCCGCGGTCGCGGACGTGGTGGTGCCGCTGCACGCCGGTCCGGAGAAGAGCGTCGCGGCGACCAAGAGCTACCTCGGGGCGCTGTCGGCCATCCTGCACATCGCCGCGCGCTGGAGTGGCAACGCCACCATCAGCGATGCCTTGGCCGCGCTGCCCGCGCAGCTGCGTCAGGGTTGGGACGCTGACTGGTCCGCGCTCACCGACGGCCTGGTCGATGGCCACAACCTTTTCGTGGTCGGTCGCGGCTTCGGCTTCGCCGGCGCCCTCGAGGCCGCGCTGAAATTCAAGGAGACCTGCGGCCTGCACGCGGAGGCTTTCAGCTCGGCGGAAGTGAAGCACGGCCCCATGGCGCTGGTCGGCCCCGATTTCCCGGTGCTTTTCTTCGCGCAGAACGACGACACGCTGCCGGGCGTGCTCGAGGTCGCCGCCGAATTCCGCAAGCGCGGCGCGAAGGTGTGGATCGCCGCACCGGGCGCGACGGGCGACGGCGTGCTGCCGCTGGTGGCATCCGCGCCGATCAGCGCACCGCTGCTCACCGTGCAGAGCTTCTACCGCGCCACCGCCGCGCTCGCGCTGAAACGCGGGTTCAATCCGGACGTGCCGCCGCACCTCAACAAGGTGACCGAGACGGTGTGACGCCATGCGCCCCCGACGGGTCCACCAACTGCCGTGTAGGAGCCGCTTCGGCGGCGATCCCACACCAGCGGGCCAGGTCAAGGCACACGCCCCTCACCGCTGAAGCATCCCGCACGAAGAGCGCTTCGCTTCGACTGCAATCCACCATTTCATCGATCGCGTACCCGCAGGATATCCACCATGACCATTGCCCTCGTCAACGGCCGCGTACTCACCGATAACGGATTCCAGGGCGGCTTCGCCGTGCTGGTGGACGGCGGGACCATCACCGGCCTGGCGCTGCCGTCCGATCCGCGCGTGCGCGCGGCGGAGCGTCATGACCTCGGCGGCCGCACCTTGCTGCCCGGCTTCATCGATTGCCAGGTCAACGGTGGCGGCGGCGTGCTGTTCAACGACGCCCCCACGGTGGATACGATCCGCACGATCGGCGAGGCGCATGCGAAGTTCGGCACCACCGGCTTCCTCCCGACGCTGATCAGCGACGACGCCGACGTGATGGCGAAGGCGATCGACGCCGTGAACGCGGCCGTGGAGCAGGGTGTGCCCGGCGTACTCGGCATCCACCTCGAAGGCCCATTCATCGCGCCGGAACGCAAGGGCGTGCATGACGCGGCCAAGTTCCGCATCGCCGGTGCCGACGACATCGCCATGGTCGCGCGCCGCCACGGCGGCGTGACCTTGCTGACCCTGGCACCGGAACGTGCCAGCGCCGCCGTCCTTGAACAGCTGATCGCCCACGGCGTCATCGTCGCCGCAGGCCACACCGCTGCGGACTACGACACGACGCGCAACGCACTCGCCACCGGCGTTCGCGGTTTCACGCACCTGTTCAACGCCATGACCCCGTTCACCAGCCGCGAGCCGGGCGTGGTCGGCGCGGCACTGGAAGATCCCGCCAGCTGGTGCGGCCTGATCGTCGACGGCCATCACGTGCACCCGGCATCGCTGCGTGTTGCGATCGCCGCCAAGGCACACCAGAAGATGATGCTGGTGACGGACGCGATGCCGCCGGTGGGCTCCGATAACCCGAGCTTCGTGCTGAAGGGCGAAACCATCACCGTACGCGACGGCGTCTGCCAGACGGCCGACGGCACCCTCGCCGGTTCCGCACTGGACATGGCCACGGCGGTGCGCAACACCATCGACATGGTCGGCGTCGCTTACGACGAAGCGGCCCGCATGGCGTCTACCTATCCCGCCGCCTTCCTCGGCCTCGCCGCCAGCCATGGACATATCGCCGCCGGGTATCGGGCGGACTTCGTGGTGATGGACGAAGGACATCATGTTGCCGAGACGTGGATCGGCGGGAAGAGGGTGTTCGGCTGAGTTCAGCCGGCTCGCCTTCGGCCTTGCGTTTTGCTCGCCGTGCGGCGGCGTCGCAGGAGCCGGCGGGTACCACCCTCGGGGCCACGCCTGCGGCGACCCGGAAAGGAAGGGCCGCGAAGAGCGGCCGTTTATCTATTCCCCTTCGGGCCGGGTCGGGCTGCGAGTGGAGGTTTCCGATTCGACCTCCTGTCTCAGCGGAAACGGCCGGCCCTCCCTGGCCGGCCCCCTGCGGGCTTTTTCCACTCGCTGCCCTCGCCTGCG
>DATNJP010000037.1:0-3807 GCA_035603855.1 Luteibacter sp.
TCGAACAACGACCTGGACATGTTTGGCGAGATGCGTACGGCGGCGCTGCTGGCCAAGGCCGTTGCCGGTGACGCCGCCGCCTTCGACGCCGCGTACGCGTTGCGGGCCGCCACACTCCATGGCGCGAACGCCATCGGGCTGGGCGAGCGTGTCGGTTCGATCGAACCCGGCAAGCGCGCGGATCTCACCGCGGTGCGTCTCGACGCGCTGGAAACCCAGCCGCTTTACCATGTGGCATCGCAGCTGGTCTACGCGACCGGCCGTCACCAGGTCAGCGACGTGTGGATCGACGGCCAGCGCAAGCTCGCCACCGGTGAGCTTGTCGGCATCGACACCGCCGCCATCCGTGCCAAGGCGCGTGCCTGGCGCGAACGCATCGCCGCGGAGGATCCGGCATGAACACGAACAACGCCAACGTCAGCGCGGAAGAAATCGCGCGTTTCGAAAAACTCGCCGCACGCTGGTGGGATCCCGACGGCGAATCCCGCCCGTTGCACGATCTCAATCCGGTGCGCGCCGCGTATGTCGCCGGCCGGGTGAACCTGCGCGGTGCGAAGGTCGCGGATGTCGGGTGCGGTGGCGGCCTTCTCAGCGAAGCGCTGGCGCGTGCCGGCGCGCACGTCACGGCGATCGACCTGGGCGAGAAGCTGATCCAGATCGCGAAGCTGCACCTGTTCGAGTCGAACCTGCAGGTGGACTACCGGGTGCAGTCGTCGACGGAACTCGCGGAAGCCGAAGCGGGTTCGTTCGATGCGGTCTGCTGCATGGAAATGATCGAACACGTGCCTGATCCGCTGGCCATCATTCGTGACCTCGCGGCGATGCTCAAGCCCGGCGGCCAACTGTTCCTGTCCACGCTGAACCGCACGCCCGCCGCGTTCGGCGCGGCCATCGTCGGCGCCGAATACCTCATGCGCCTGTTGCCGCGTGGCACGCATCACTACGCGCAGTTCCTCAAGCCATCCGAAGTCGCAGGCATGTTGCGCCGCTTCGATCTCGAGCTGGAAGACATCCAGGGCCTCGCTTATAACCCGCTCACGCGCAACGCCAGCCTGTCGTCGAACACGGCGGTGAACTATGTGCTGGCGGCGAGGAAGCCGGGATGAGCGTGCTTCCGTTCAAGCCCGAAGGCGTGTTCTTCGACCTCGACGGCACGCTGCTCGACAGTGCGCCGGATCTTTATGCGGCCATCGTCGTGCTCTGCGCCGAGCAGGGCATCGACGCGCCGACCTACGATGCCATCCGCGCCGTCGTGTCGCGCGGATCGCGGGCGATGATCAGCGTCGCCTTTCCGGAGATCGATGCGGACGCGGTGCTACGGCTGATGCCGCGATTCCTCGCCATCTACGAGGCCGCGATGTCGCGCCACACGGTGGCCTTCGACGGCATCGAAGCCTTGCTTGGCGGTCTCGAGACCGCGGGCATCCGCTGGGGCATCGTCACCAACAAACCCGGTTTCCTCACCGATGCGCTGCTTCCCGAAGCTAAGCCGCATTGGAAACCCGCCGCCGTCGTTTCCGGCGATACCTTGCCGGTGAAGAAGCCCGATCCGGCGCCCGTGTTGCTCGCGTGCGAGCAGGCGGGTTGCGATCCGACGCGTTCGGTCTTCGTCGGCGACGATCGTCGCGACGTGCTGGCCGGTAACGCGGCGGGACTGTTCACCGTCGCCGTGCGCTGGGGTTACCTCGATGGTGGCGACCCCGACACCTGGGGTGCCGATGCCGTGCTCGATCACGCCGATGCCCTTGCCGCGCTGCTTGGCGTCAGGGAGATCGTGGCGTGACCGATGGCGCGACCCAGAGCTTCGTCGACAAGTGGCTGGCGGTGCAGCCGCAGCAGCGTGTCGCGCTCGGCTTTGTCGACGAGACGGTGCGTGACGAGCGCGTGGCCCTCGCCGCGTTCGAGCAGGAACTGATTGCGTCGGCGTACGGCATCCGCGAACCGCAGGTCGCCGCCGCCAAGCTGCAGTGGTGGGCCGAGGAGTTGTCGGGTGCGGCTGCCAGCGGTGGACGCCACCCGCTTTCCAACGTGCTCTTCGCCAGCGAACGCGCGCGCGCCATTCCTTCGAAACTCTGGCTGGCCCCGGTGCTGGCCGCGATGGCCCAGCTGGAGCAGGGCACGCCCTCCGATTTTTCCGCCCAGGTAGCCGCATCGCGCGGCCTGCATGGGGCGCTGGCGTCGCTGGAAAACGCCTGGTGGTTCGGCGCGGAAGCGCCCGTGGAATCCGCATCCCGCATCGCCACGTTGTCGCACCTCGTGTTCGCGCTGTCGCGGCTGGAACTCGACGCCGAACGCGAACGGCTGCCCTTGCCGATGACGCGGCTGGCGCGCCATGGCCTGTCACGCGGACAGCTGAAAGAGGATTCCCCCGCGCGTCGCGACGCCTTGCGCGCGCAACTGGGCGAGCTGGCCGGCGGGCTGCGCGAGGCGCTGGCGCTGGGTGAGCCGTTGAGCACGTTCCGCGGCCTGGAAGGCCGTACGGCACTCTCCACGGCCCGCGCGGCGGCGCGCGCCGCCGAACCCTTTGCCGAGCTGCACCGGCGCCAGTCTCGCTCGGGTCCGGCCACGGCGATCCGTGCCTGGCTCGCCGCCCGGCACGCCGGGCGATTTGCCTGAACGGATTGTTTCCCCGCGCGGACCATTGAGCCCAACCCCATGGCCCCCATTTCGGCACGGTAAGCCGGACGACGGCACCCCAAGGATCACCCTGATGTACATCCACGACTCCCCGACCCGCCTGCTGCCCGACGTCGCGTCGCAGGAGCATGCCCTCGCCATCGGTACGCTCGACTGGGTCGGCATGGATGGCATGGAGATGCCGGTCGCCTTCGATGCCGGTGACGGTGATGTCCGTTCAACCGGTGCACGCGTGGGCGCCTTCGTCAATCTCAACAAGCCGGAAGCGCGGGGCATCCACATGTCGCGCCTTTACCTGTTGGTCTCCGAGGCTCTCTCCGCCGGGCCGCTGACCATCGATGGCATCCGCCAGTTGCTGGGCTCGTTCCTGAGTTCGCACGAAGGCTTGTCCGATCATGCGCGCCTCACCGTCGGTTTCGAACACCTGGTACGCCGCAAGTCGCTGCGCAGCGACAACAGCGGCTGGCGCGCGTATCCGATCACGATCGACGCGACGCTTAGCGGTGACGTGTTCCGCATCGAGATCACGACGGACGTCGTGTATTCCTCGACGTGCCCGGCGTCGGCGGCATTGTCTCGCCAGCTGATCCAGGACAATTTCGCGAAGACGTTTTCCGCTGATCATCCGCTGGACCGGGACACGATCCTGGCCTGGCTGGGCACGGAGCAGGGCATCATCGCCACGCCGCATGCGCAGCGCAGCACGGCGACGATCCGCGTGCGTCCGCTTGGCGAAGGCGTGTTCCCGCTCATCCGCATGATCGATAACGTGGAATCCGCCCTGGGCACGCCGGTTCAGACGGCCGTGAAGCGCGCCGATGAACAGGCCTTCGCACTGGCTAACGGGCAGAACCTGATGTTCTGCGAAGATGCCGCGCGGCGCATCCAGAAAACACTGGAAGCCGACCCGAACATCGCCGATTTCCACCTTCGCGTAGCCCACCACGAAAGCCTCCACCCGCACGACGCCGTAGCCTTCGCATCGAAAGCCCGCTGAAGTGAGCCCGTGTGGGAGCCGTTTCAGCGGCGAAGGATCTTGCCGCGCGGTGGGAAGGTGCGCTCCGTAGATATCGCCGCTGAAGCGGCTCCCACACGAGCCTGCTTCAGCGGGCTTTCGATGCGAAGGCTACGGCGTCGTGCGGGTGGAGGCTTTCGTGGTGGGCTACGCGA
>DATNJP010000038.1:0-10665 GCA_035603855.1 Luteibacter sp.
GAAACCAGGGGTGCCGGTTGGACGTGTGGTTCACCACGAGGTCGATCAGCACGCGCATGCCACGCTGGTGCGCCGCGTGCGTGAACTCGACGAAGTCGCCCAACGTGCCGTAGCGCGGGTCCACGTTGTAATAATCGGCGATGTCGTAGCCGCCATCCTTGAAGGGCGAGGTCTGGAACGGCATCAGCCACACGGCGGTGACGCCCAGGCCCTGGAGATAATCCAGGCGCCGGCCCAGTCCCTGGAAGTCGCCGACGCCATCCCCGTTGGAGTCCTGGAAGCTGCCGACGGCGAGGCAGTAGACGATCGCGTTCTTGTACCAGAGGTCGTTGATCATGATGGCTCGGCCCATGGGAGTGGGTCGAGGCTAGGCGATCCCGCGTGAAGGCATTTCGTACACACGCCACCAGCAACGCTTGCGGCCAGGCCGAAGGCCGGAGGAGGCGTTTGTGTCGGAACCGCTCTGGTGGCGCGATGGCGTCATCTATCAGGTGTACCCGCGCTCGTTCGCCGATGCGAACGGCGACGGCATCGGCGATCTGCAGGGTATTCGTTACAAGCTTCCCTACCTGGCGGAGCTTGGCGTCGACGCGTTGTGGATATCGCCCATCTACCCCTCGCCCATGGCCGATTTCGGCTATGACGTGAGCGACTACCGGGGCATCGATCCCTTGTTCGGCGACATCGAGACGATGGACGCCCTGCTGGCCGATGCACATGCGTTGGGCCTGAAGGTGATTCTCGACTTCGTGCCGAACCACAGCTCCGACGAACACCCCTGGTTCCGCGACAGCCGCCGTTCGCGGAGCAGCGCTTACCGCGACTGGTACATCTGGCGCGATCCCGCACCCGACGGTGGTCCGCCGAACAACTGGCTGTCCAATTTCGGCGGCAGCGCGTGGACCTTCGACGCGGCAACGGGGCAGTACTACCTGCACCTGTTCCTCGACAAGCAGCCCGACCTCAACTGGCGCCATCCCGTGCTGCGCGAGGCCATGTACGACGTGATGCGTTTCTGGCTGCGGCGAGGCGTCGACGGATTTCGCGTGGACGTGCTTTATCACGTCATGAAGGACGAGGCCTTTCGCGACAATCCGCCCAACCCCGCGTATCGCGAAGGCATCGATTCGGAAGCCAATCGTTTCCTGCCGGTGCACACCGCCGATCTGCCGGAAACGATGGGTATCGTCGCGGCCATGCGCTCGGTGGTGGATGAATTCCCCGAGCGCGTACTGATCGGCGAGCTTTATCTTCCCCTGGAACGCATCGTCGCGTACTACGGCGAGCGCCTCGATGGCGCAAACCTACCTTTCAATTTCCTGCTGATCGGCGCGCCATGGAATGCACGTTTCATCGCGGACCTGGCACAGCGCTACGAAGCCGCGTTGCCGGTGGGTGGCTGGCCGAACTGGGTGCTGGGGAACCACGACAAACCGCGCATCGCTTCCCGTGTCGGCGACGCGCAGGCGCGCGTGGCGGCCGTGCTGCTGCTCACGCTGCGCGGCACGCCCACGATGTATTACGGCGACGAAATCGGCATGCACGATGTGCCGATCCCTTTCGCCGAGGTGCGCGATCCATTTGAACGGAATGAGCCTGGCAAGGGGCTCGGGCGTGATCCGCAACGCACGCCCATGCGCTGGTATCCGCGGGAAGGAGCGGGCTTTACGCGAGGGATTCCGTGGCTGCGCATGGGCGACGATGTGGCGACACGTAACGTGGCGACGCAATCGGACGATCCGGACTCGCTGTTGTCGCTCTATAAATCCTTGCTTCGCTTGCGACGCCAGAGCGAGGCGTTGAGTCGTGGGGACTTCCGTCTTCTGGCGGTCGATGATTCGGTGATGGTGTATGAGCGCCGCACGGCGTCGGAGTGCTACGTGGTGGCACTGAATTTCGGCGATCAGAGCGTCGCGCCGCCCGTGATGCTTCCGGGCGACCTGGTGCTCTCAACCGTTTCCGATCCATTGACCGGTACGCTGAAGCCCGCGGAAGCGCGCATTCATCGCCTGTGACGGCTAAGTCAGCCAGCGCAGGACAGCCGCAATAACCGCGACGGCGACCACGACGATCAACACATGCCGCAGGTACGCGCCGCCCGACACGCCACCGTCGTAGCTGGCATCGTCGTAGTCGTGCGATGCATCGCGCGGATGGCGCACGAAAGGCAGGCGTAGTCGTTTACGGCGTTTGCTGGGCATGGCGGCATGCTGGGGATGGAGACGTGTGCCCTAGGTCAACGTGGCGTCGTATCGTCACGAGCCCACCCGCGATGTGTTCTTGAGTTCTTCCAGAATCTCCGGACCGCGTACGTCGATGTGGTCGAGGTTGTTCACGTAGAAACGCACAAACGCTTTTTCGGCATCCTTTGGCATCCACGGCTTCGCCCAGACGAAGACGACGCAGTAGCCGTCGGCCTCGGCGATGAGCTTGTCCAGGCGGGCCCTGAGCAGCTTGCGCACCGGGTACGCCTCGATGTCCTTCGCCGTGAGCGTGATGGTGGGGCGCAGCTCGGCGTCCTCGTGGCGGAAGGGCCGGGAGAAGCGCAGGTAGTAGCCGCCTTCCTTTGTCGCCCGAATGGAGGCGGTGCCCCACCAGACCGCACGGGTACCCGCCAGGTCGGCCACCTTCTGGCGATAGATGTTGCGGAACAGGCTTTCGTAGCTGACCGCTTCGCCACCCATCTCCACCATGGCCTCGGCCAGGTCCTTGTCGCGGCGGTGTTCAAGGAACTTCTGTACCAGTGACGACAGGCGGTAGTAGTGGCTGGCGCGGGGCTTGATGCCCGCGGAAGAGGTGCGGACGTGGCGCGCGGGCACCTTGGCGGGATCGGGTCTGTCGGGGACCCTGGCGGGCGGGACGTGATGCGCCCCCGCGGCCCTGGCTTCAGCGGGATCGGTGGAGGCTCGACGGAAGTGGTCCGCCGGGCGTTCCGCTTCGAAGACGTCGGGGCGCTTTTCGGTTTTCGACTCGGGGCGACCGTGCGCCACTTCGCAGGTTTCCGCGTGGTCTTCCAGCCGTCGCGAACGAAAGTACGGGCGGATGCGCAGGTTCTGCTCGGGCTTGTCGAGGCAGGCGCAGATCAGCGGTGCGGAGCAGCCGGTGCCGACGCAGGTGAAGGTGGCATCGTGGCCGAGCAGGTCGGCCCAGTAGAGCTCATAGGCACGCTCGGCGCTCAGGCGCTCGTCGCGTTGGGGGGTGATCGCTTCTTCGATCGACACATGGGCTTCCTGGGTCTTGCGTTGGTTGCACTTTAGCGCGAGCACCCAATCGCCGCTGAAGCGGCTCCCACACAAAGCGGCTCCCACATCGAGCGGTTCCTACATAGAGCGGCACACTTATCGCCGCTGAAGCGGCTCCCACACAAAGCGGGGCCTGCACTGCCCTTGTGGGAGCCGCTTCAGCGGCGATTGGGGTCAGAACGTGCCATACCCACGCGCTACCTCAAGCCCCAGATCGGCTTTCACCTGCCGCAGGAACGCGAGCACTTCCTCATACCGTCCGCAGGCCACCAGCGATTCCGCGGTTTCCAGCCCGAGGCCGACGATGGGGTCGTCGCGGTACCAGGCGATGCGGGCGGATTCGTCGGGTTCGACGCGGGCTGCCTCCCGCAGCACCTGCCAGGCATGCGACTTGCGGACGGCGCCTTCGGTGGCTGCGTGGATATCGACAATACGGGCGAATGGCATGCGGCTAACCTCGATACGGCGGCGTTGGTTCGCCAACACGTTGCATAGACTCCAACGTGCTTACTTTTCCTGTCTTGATCCTTTCCTCTCGGAGTTGTTGCTCATGGCCAAGGTTCTTGTTCTTTACTATTCGGCGTACGGTCATATTGAAACGATGGCCAACGCCGTCGCCGAGGGCGCCCGCGAAGCCGGCGCCACTGTCGATATCAAGCGCGTCCCCGAGCTGGTGTCCGATGAAGTGGCTCGGCAGTCCGGCCTGAAGCTCGATCAGGCGGCGCCCGTGGCGAAGGTCGACGATCTCCCGAACTACGATGCGATCGTCATCGGAACCGGTACCCGTTATGGCCGCATGAGTTCGCAGATGTCCGCCTTCCTCGACCAGACTGGTGGCTTGTGGGCGCGCGGTGCGCTCAACGGCAAGGTCGGTGGCGCCTTCGCTTCCACGGGTACCCAGCACGGGGGCCAGGAAACCACGCTGTTCTCGATTATTACGAATCTGCTTCATCTGGGCCTGATTCCGGTGGGGCTGCCCTATAGCTTCCAGGGCCAAATGAAGCTCGACGAAGTGACGGGCGGCAGCCCCTACGGAGCTACGACCATCGCAGGCACGGACGGTTCCCGTCAGCCCAGCGAGAACGAACTCGCGGGTGCCCGGTTCCAGGGCAAGCACATCGCTGAAGTGGCCGCGAAACTCTTCGGCTGATTCTTCAGGCTTCCTGCCAGCGTGACCGCCGCCAGTGGCTGGGGCTTTGTCCCACCAGGCGGCGGAACAGGTTGCAGAGGTGTGCCTGGTCGGAAAGGCCGCAGGCCAGGGCGATCTGGCTGAGCGGTTCGCGTGTCTGCAGCATCAACGTCTGCGCGCGTTCGACGCGGCGGCGCATGATGTACGCGTGCGGCGGATCGCCGAAGGTGTCCTTGAACGCACGACAGAAGTAGCTGCTGGAGAGCCCGGCGATCGTCGACAGGTGGTCGATGGTGATCGGCGAGCCAAGATTCTCGTCCACATGGGCGGCCACGCGGCGCGCTTGCCACGGCGCCAGTCCGGCGCCGACGCGGCGGCGTGCCGTTGTCGATGCGGCTTCGGTGGCCTGGGCCTGTTCGCGCTCGAGAAGCGCGGCTACCCGGGCGACGCAGGCGCGGGTCGTGGCCAGATCGGTTTCGGCGGCGGTCAGGGCCTGCTCGAGCAGGCGGGTGACACTGGCTTCTTCCTCAGCCGTCGAAAGGTCGAAGGGGGCCATGCCGGGCATGGTCTCGGGGGCTCGCGAACTCCCCGTCCCGAAGGCGTTGGTTTCGTATCGCATCTGCATCTGCTCCACGGCGGCGGCTCATGGGCGGGGTTGCCCATGACGGCAGGGTATGCGTGAAGCGGGGTGGGCTGAATTCTACATACGGTCGGGGCGTTCCATACCAAAGGATTAATGGAGGACCTTCCCATTTCTTGTAAGCGTCGTGCCGTAACGGTCAAAAACCATCACCAGCGTGCAAGACTGTTATGACATCGATCCGTGACGATTCGGGCCGATTCCGTACAAGACAGCCACGTCCCATTCCCTAGATGTCACGAATCCGGCCACTGCAAAGCAGCGCCTATGCCCCCGCTACCCGCCCGCGGAGGCTGGTGGCCGGGCTGCTGATGGCCTCGGGTGCGTTGCTGGCGCTGGGCGTCTTCCTGGTCGATACGTTCACGCCGCTGCAGAGCGCCGTGGCGGTGGTCTATGTGGTGGTTGTCCTGCTGGTGGCCGCCAGTGGCAGCCGCCGCGCCATCATGGGTGCCGCCGCGGGCTGCATGGTATTAACTGCCGTGGCCTATGTAGACGGGCACAGTGTGAGGACGTTCGACGCCGCCATGCTGCGCTTCGGCGTCAGCCTGGGCGCCATCGCCATCACAGCCGTGCTGGCGCTGCGCAACCGCGAGCGCCTGATCACCATCGCCGGGCAGGCCCGCCTGATCGAGCTGACCCACGATTCGATCTTCGTCCGCGACATGGAAGACGTCATCGTGCTCTGGAACGCCGGTGCCGAGCAGCTGTATGGCTGGACGGCCCATGAGGCGCTCGGTCGCCGTGCCGGCGACCTGCTGGGCACGGCCCTTCGAGGGGACCGGGCCGACGCCGATGCCGCGCTCTTCGGGACCGGCCGCTGGGAAGGTGAGGTGTTCCAGCGGCATCGCGATGGCCGCATTGTCATCGTCGAGGCGCGCTGCGCACTGCTTCGCGATGAGCGCGGCAAGCCGCAGGTCATCCTCGAAGCCGGCACCGACGTCACCGAACGGCGCGCCGCGGCCGCCGCACTTTCCGAAAGCGAGCGCCGTTATCGCAGCATGTTCGAAACCGCGCGCTTCTCGTTCTGGGAAGAAGACTATTCACGCGTGATGGAACGCGTCGAGACCCTCAGAAAGCAGGGCGTGACCGATCTCGCCGCTTATATGGAAGCGCATCCGGAATTCGTCACCGAAGCCTGCGCGCTGACCTACGTCACTGATGTGAACGATGCGGCCGTGCGCATGATGGGTGCACGGCGGCGCGACGAGTTGCTCGGGCCGGTGAGCCGCTTCCTTCCCCCGTCCGAACGGACCTTCCTCGATATCCTCCTCACCATCATCCAGGGAGGCGGCGTCGCGGAAGGCGAGGGCCGTCTGGTCAATCTCCGTGGCGACCGGCTTACGGTGCTGTTTGGCCTGAACATGCCGTTGGGTCCGAACCGGTACGACCGCGTGCTGGTGAGCGTCGTAGACATCACCGACCGCAAGCGCGCCGAGCGTGCCCTGATCGCCGTGCAGGCCGAGTTGGCGCAGGCCGCGCGCGTGACGGCCTTGGGCGAAATGAGCGCATCCATCGCGCATGAAGTGAACCAGCCACTCGCGGCGATCGTGACCCACGGCGAGGCGGCGCTGCGTTGGTTGCGCCGTCCGGAGCCCGACCTGTCCGAGGCATGCGATGCGATGGAACGTGTGGTACGCGATGCGCGCCGGGCCAGTGAGGTGGTGCATCGCGTGCGCAGCCTCGCCAGCAAGGAGCCACGCCAGCATGTGCGTTTCGAACTAGGTACGCTGATCGAGGAATGCGCCAAGCTTCTCGACGGCGAGATCGTGGCGCACCGCATCGCTCTGCGCGTGGAGATCGCGCGCGACGCGCCGATGCCGCGTGGCGATCGTGTCCAATTGCAACAAGTGGTGGTTAACCTCATGGCCAATGCGATCCGTGCCATGTCGTCCGTCTGCGGTAACCGGCTCTTGCTGGTGCGCGCACGCGCCGAAGGCGTTGAAGGCCTCCTGGTGGAAGTGGAGGACAACGGCACCGGTATTCCGGAACACATCGCGCCCCATCTGTTCGATGCCTTCGTGACGACACGTGGCGACGGCATGGGCATGGGGCTGGCCATCTGTCGTTCCACCGTCGAATCCCACGGCGGGCGCCTGTGGGCGACCAACCGTCCCGAAGGTGGTGCGACATTTCACTTCACGCTGCCCGTCACGGTCGTCGAGGAGGTCAGGGCATGACACGTGTCGCCGCCACGAATGCCGCGCGGGCACCCATCGTCTGCATCGTCGACGACGACGCCTCGATCCGGGATGCGCTGGCCTCGCTGTTCCGCTCGGTCGGACTGACCGTGGCGACCTTCGGCAGCACGGCGGATTTCATGGCGCGCGACCATGCGGACGCTCCGGGCTGCCTGGTGCTCGACGTGCGATTGCCGGGCGTGAGCGGGCTCGACTTCCAGGCGCAACTCGCGTCCATGGATAACCGGTTACCCGTCATCTTCATGACCGGGCACGGCGACATCCCGATGTCCGTGCGCGCGATGAAGGCGGGGGCGCTGGACTTCCTGGCCAAGCCTTTCCGCGACCAGGACATGCTGGACGCGGTGGCGAACGCCATCGAGCGCGATGCCGCCTGCCGGCGCGACGCGGACGCCCTGGCGGCGGTCCGCACGGCGTACGAATCGCTGACCCCGCGCGAGCGGGAAGTCATGGCCCACGTGACCACCGGTCTCATGAACAAACAGGTGGGCGCGCTGCTCGGCCTGTCTGAGATTACGGTCAAAATCCATCGTGGCAATGTCATGCGCAAGATGGGCGCGAAATCTTTGGCGGAATTGGTAAAACAGGCAGAAGCGTTAAGCGCCCATCCCTGACCTGAACGGCCAGCGCGACCGCACACTTCCGTATGATTCCCATCCCGCAGGCCCGCGGCGCACTGTAGCGGCGGCAGGTCGGGCCTGTGCCCGCGTGAGGATCAAGGTTTGGCCGCGAACAGGATTGTGGCGATCGTGGACGATGACGAGGCCGTGCGCGCGGCGACCGTCAGTCTGGTCCGATCGCTTGGACACGAAGCGCGAGGCTTTGCCTCCGCGGAGGATTTCCTCCAACGTCATGGTGACGAAGGCATCGACTGCCTCGTTACCGACGTCCACATGCCGGGCATCGACGGCACCATGTTGCAGCGCCGGCTCATCGAGCGCGGCCGTACCTATCCCGTCGTGTTCGTTACGGGTTTCCCCGACGAGGCCGTGCGCGAGAGCGTGATGGCGGCGGGCGCGTTCTGTTACCTGGGCAAGCCGTACAGCGGCGACGAATTCGCAAGCTGGCTGGAAAGGGCACTGGCCGGCAGCCGATAGCGTCACGGCCTTGCGGGCGCCCCGGCGCGGAATTGAGCAGGCATTTCGTCGCGCGGGTTTGCTACGCTCCGCGTCCATGATCATTACCCTGTTTCTCATCCTTCTCGTCATCGGCCTCATCCTGCTGGCGCGTCGCCGCCGGGGCGGTGGTACGACCTTCGTGGTCCTGTCGATCGCCTGGCTGTTTTTCGCCGGATGCGGCCCGCTGACCGGCATGCTGCTCGGCCACCTGCAAGAGGGTTTCGCGCCCGATGTCACGGCATGGGGCAAGCGCAACGTGATCATCCTGCTGGGCGCGGGTACCGTGCGCAGCGGGGCCGGCGCGATCGAGCCTAGCCTCTACGCGAACGGACGCATCCTGCGTGCCGCCGAGCTTTATCGCTCGTGCAAGGCCACCGGCGCCGACTGCAAACTCGAGGTCAGTGGCGGTGACGCCATGAAGCTGAAGCAGGCCGAGGCAGACGTCTACGCGATCACGCTGGACCGCCTGGGCGTGCCGCGCGCCGACCTCATGCTCGAAGCGAACAGCATGAACACGTTCCAGAACGCGCAATTCAGCAGACCGTTGCTGATGTCCTATGGCGCGGACAAAGTGGTGCTGGTGTCCTCGGCGGTGCACCTGAAGCGCGCGGTACTGTATTTCGCCCACTTCGGCATCCGCGGCGACGCTGTCCGTGGCGACTATGTCACGGCGCGGTACGACTGGCTGCCGGGCACGGAAAACCTGTTCTTCGCCGACTTCGCCATCCACGAGTACATCGGGGTGTGGCGTTACCATCTGTATAACGCGATGGGTTGGAATGTGCCGAAGATTCCTGAAGAAAGCGTGACCACGCAGACACATACGTAACAATTGGCCCTTTATGCTGGCGCACCGTCCAGCGCGGACCCGACAACCAAGGAGTTGCCCGTGAAGTCACGTTACATCCTCGCCGCCCTGCTGGCCGCCGCCTCCGTCGCGCCGGTCGCCGCCATCGCACAGGAAGCCGCGCCCGCGAACCCTGCCAGCGCCATTCCGGCAGCGGACAAGCAGGCGATCCAGAACTACAACCTCACCGACGACATTTTCGATCGCATCGTGAAGGTCTCGGAGGAAGCGAAGAAGGAAGGCATCAAGCCGAAGGATGCCAAGACCGACTTCTCGAAGATTCACTCGCTCGACGACCTCGCCGCGCAGGTGACAGCCGCCGATCCGCGTATCGCGCCGCTGATCAAGAAGTATGGCTTCACCCCGCGCGAATTCCTGCTCGCGAACCTCGCCATCACCAATGCGGCCATCGCTTCGGAAGCGAAGAACAACCCGCAGATGGCTGCCTACGTGGACCAGTCGAAGGTCAACAAGCAGAACGTCGCGTTCTATGAATCGCACAAGGCGAAGATCAACTCGCTGATGGCGCAGGATGATGCCGGCGGCGGTCAGTAACCCCGAGGGACTCGTCGTGTCACGTCAGCTGCAGGATGTGTAAAAGCCCCCTGTGCCCTCTGTGCTCCTGTGCTCCTGTGCCCCCTGTGGGAGCCGCTTCAGCGGCGATGGGTGCTTGCCAATAACTGGCCCGCTGCCGCGGGATCGCCGCTGAAGCGGCTCCCACAATCGCCGCTGAAGCGGCTCCCACATGGGCTCATGAAAAGGCCCCGCCAATCAACATGGCGGGGCCTTTTCATTCCTGGCTTACCTTGCGAGGTGATCCTGCAACTCGTGCCCTGCCTGGCGAATCGCCGTGCGCACGGCGGGTTCGTTGCTGATGGCGTTGAGCAGGCCGAAGTCGTGGATCAGGCCGTTGTAGCGGGTGACCGTGACATCCACGCCGGCGGCGTCGAGCTTGCGGCCGTAGGCTTCGCCTTCATCGCGCAGCACATCGAGTTCCGCCGTCTGGATCAGGGTCGGCGGCAAGCCCTTCAGCTGTTCGGTCGTGGCACGCAGCGGTGAGGCGAGGATGTTGGCGCGCTCGGCCGGGTTTGTCGTGTACGCATCCCAGAACCACTTCATCATGTTGCGGCTGAGGAAGTAGCCGTTCTGGTAGGTCTTGTACGAGCCGGTATCGAAGTTCGCGTCGGTCACCGGCCACATCATCACCGCGTAGCGGATCTCCGGGCCGTGCGCGGCCTTTGCCTGCAATGCCACCGAAGCGACCATGTTGCCGCCGACGCTATTGCCGGCCAATGCTAGCCGCTTGCCGTCGACACCGATGTCCTTGCCGTGCTCCGAGACCCACTTGGTGGCGGCATACGCCTGATGAATCGCGGTGGGGAAGTGGGCTTCCGGCGACGGCGTGTAGTCCACATAGACGGCCGCGGCGCCCGAGGCGATGACGAGGTCGCGGATCAGGCGCTCGTGCGTGCCGAAGTCGCCGAGGATCCA
>DATNJP010000039.1:0-12473 GCA_035603855.1 Luteibacter sp.
GGGTCGCCGCAGGCGGGGCCCCGAGGGTGGTACCCGCCGGCTCTTGCGACGTCGCCGCACGACGAGCAAACCGCGAGGCCGAAGGCGAGCCCGTAACAGAACAAAAAAAACGGGCCACAAGGGCCCGTTCTCGAAAAACGCTAAAACAATCCGTTACTGCAGAAGCGAGTTGACCGCCTCGAGATCCTTCACGTCCACCGTGCCAGCCGTCTGCTTCAGCAGGAGCTTGTCGAGGATGAACTGGTGGCGGGCCTGCGAGTAATCGCTGAGCGCCTGGGTCAGGTTCTGCTGCGCGATCAGCACGTCGACGATGGTGCGCGTGCCGACTTCGAAGCCGGCCTGCGTGGCGTCACGTGCGCTCTCGGACGATTCGACGGCGGCCTTGGTCGCTTCGACCTTGCTGATGCCGGCGACCACCGAACGGTAGAAGTTCAGCGTGTCGCGAACCACCTGGCGGCGGGTCGACTCGAGCGAATCCTGGGCCGAATCGCGCTGGTAGATCGACTGGCGAACGCGCGACTGCGTAAGACCACCGGAGAAGATCGGCACGTTCAGGGTCAGGCCGACCGAGGTCGAGCCGCGGCCGTTGTTGCCGGTGCCGAGCGTGCCGGCGGTGGCTGCCGTGCCGGCGTTCTGGGTCCACGCCGTCGACTTGCCATAACCCAGCGACGCATCGAGGGTCGGCAGGTGGCCGGCGCGGGCCGAGGAAATGCTGTGCTCGGCCGAATCGACGTTGTACTGCGAGGCGATGATCGACGGGTTGCTCTTCACTGCTTCGGCGACCCACGCCTTCGGATCGTTCGGCGTGGGCGGATCCATCGGCAGCTGCTCGCGCAGCTTCTTCAGGTTGTCGGCCGGCTTGCCGGTGATCTGGGTGAGGGCTTCACGCGAATCGGCGAGGGTGTTCTCGGCGGTGATGACAGCGGCCACCGAGGTGTCGTGCTGGGCCTTGGCGTCCTGCACGTCGGTGATCGCCGACAGGCCGACGTCGAAACGCTGCTGCGCCTGCTCGAGCTGGCGGGCGAGGGCCTGTTCGTTGGCCTTGGCGAACGTCAGCGCGTCGTCGTTGGTCAGCACCTGGAAGTAGGCCGTGGCCACGCGGGTGGCCAACTGCTGCAGGGCCGCCTCGTAGGTGGCGTCCTGTGCCTGCGAGGACGACTTCGCCGCCTTCAGGTCGGCGTACTTGCTGAAGTCGACGACGCTCTGCGTCACCGTGGCGTTCAGCTCACGAGTGCGCGTGTGGCCCACGTCACCGGTTACGCCGATGGGCTGGTTGGTGACGGGATCGGTGATCACGGAACGCGATGCGCCGTTCGGGTCGGTCTGGTTCAGGCTGAGCTGTGCGTTGACCTGCGGCAGCAGCAACGCGCGAGCCTGGGTCACGCCCTCGCCGGTGGCGAGACGGGTGGAGTCGGCCTGCGACAGCACCGGGTCGTTGGCCCGGGCCTGGCGATAGGCGTCGAGCAGGTCTTCCGCATGGCTCGCGAAGGGCATCGCGGCCAATGCCAGCGCGACGGTGAGCAGCTTCAAGCGCATGGTTTCGCCTCGTGGGTAATGGGGAATCTGGTGAGTCAGAGCACGAAGCGCTTCACCGGCGCGGCATGCGCCAGGTAAGGAAGGTCCGTTTCAAAGAGCGATTCCTCGCGGAAGCGGCCTTCACCCTCATGGGTGAGCAGGACCGCCGTCTGCGCGGGGGAATCACCGCGTACCACGAACATGCGCCCGCCTGGCTTCAGCCAGCGCACGAACTTCTCCGGCACCGTGTGCACGGCACCCGTGACCACGACGGCGTCGAAAACGCCTGCCGGGGTGTAACCGTTGACGCATTCCGCGGTTTCCAGCGACACGTTGGTCACCGACGCGGCGGCCAGGCGCTGGCGCGCGGTCTCGACGAAGTCGGCGTGCATGTCGAGGCTGGTGACCTTGCCGGCGAGGCGGGCGATGCAGGCGGTGAGGTAGCCCGAACCTGTGCCGATGACCAGCACGTCGTCCGTCTTGTTCAGCGCCAGGGCCTGGAGCACGCGGCCCTCGATGACCGGCTTCATCATGACTTCGCCATGGCCCAGCGGGAGGGTCAGGTCGGCGAAAGCCACGTTACGGTGGGCAGGCGCGACGAAATCTTCGCGGCGGACGCTCTTCAGGGTCTCGAGGACGTCGGCGTCGAGGACTTCCCAGGGGCGGACCTGGTTCTCGACCATGTTCTGCCGGGCCTGCTCGAAATTCATCGCCATGGTGTTTGGATCCCGTACGAAAGCTGCAAAAAGATTCGGAAGGATAAGCGCTTAGCGCCCGTTTTCCCAATGTGTTAAGGCTGCGGTGCCGACGCCATCCGGCGAAGTGCCGGAAGTCACCAGACCGGACTGACGGAAGTCATGATCCGTGTCGGGAGACGTAGGCTGGCGCCTGAACGGTTGTCGGCGGAAACCCTTGGCCTCCATGGGGAACCGAAGGGGTGCCCCCACTTATCATTCTAAGGTAGACGGACGGTTCAGCTGTCGTTTTTCTGGCATTCGGAATCGCAACTCCGATGTGCTGGAAATAACTGAACCGCTGCGTATAATAAAGTCATAATTTCTGTTTGTGAAGGTATAGCCATGAACGCCAGCCCGAAACTGAAGACACAAGGTCCCGGGCGTCCGAAGGACATGGAGAAGCGCGCGGCCATCCTGGATGCGGCCAAGGCGCTCTTCACGCAGGGCGGTTTCGCGGGAACCAGCATGGACGCCGTCGCGGCGTCGGCCGGCGTCTCCAAGCTGACCGTGTACAGCCATTTCGGCGACAAGGACAACCTCTTCCGCGAGGTGATCCGCGCGCATGTTCAGGAACGCCTGCCGGACGACCTGTTCGACTTCAACCCGGGTGCCGACATCCGTGCCACGCTGACCAACATCGCCAGCCGCCACGCCTCGATGGAAACCAACACCGAAGCCGTCGGTACCTTCCGCGCCATCCTGTCCGACTGCCAGTCGGGCGGAAACCCGCGTTTTGGCCGTCTGGTCTGGGAAGAAGGCCCGGCGCGCATGCACAAGCTGATGCAGCGCCTGCTCGAAGGCGCCACCTCGCGCGGCCAGCTCGACATTCCCGATGTATCCCGCGCCACCACGCAGTTCCTGGCCCTGCTCAAGGGCGACCTGCTGATCCGCCGCCTGTTCGGCTGCGAAGACTGCGCCGTGCAGTTCGGCGAAGAGGTTAACGCCAACGCACTGGCCGCGGTCGACATGTTCATGCGCGCGTACTCCCCGCGCCACGTGAGCGTCTGACGCTCGCTTCCTGACCCGCTTCGTGTTTGAATCCCCCACGAAGCGGGGGTGCCCATGCGATAGCGCGGGCTGAGAGAGTCCCTTCGAACCTGATCCGGTCCGTACCGGCGTAGGAAGCTTCGTCCACGGTCGACGTGCGCCTCATGCGTGCGTCGTGCTTCGTGACGGCGCCGTCCGCTTCTCCCTTCCCCCGTAGGAACGAGAAGCCGATGAATGCCATGCCCTCCGATCTTGCCCGCGCCGCGCGCGAGCTTTCCCAGTCCGTCACCGCGCCGATCGCCGGGTCGCGCAAGATTCACGTGACCGGCAGCCGCCCCGACCTGCGCGTGCCGATGCGCGAGATCGCGCAGTCCGCCACGCCGACGCTGTTCGGTGGCGAAGACAATCCGTCGATCGTCGTCTATGACACATCGGGCCCGTATACCGACCCCGACCATGCCGTCGACCTCGCCGCGGGCCTGCCGCCCGTGCGCGCGCCCTGGATCATGGAACGCGGCGATGTCGAACGCCTCGACGGCCTGTCGTCGAGCTTCGGCCGGGGCAGGGCGAACGATTCCCGTTTGGATGCCATCCGCTTTGCCGGCACGCGCTCGCCGCTGCGTGCGAAGGCCGGAGCCAACGTCACGCAGATGCACTACGCGCGCCAGGGCATCGTCACGCCCGAAATGGAATACATCGCCATCCGCGAGAACCAGCGCATCGAGGCGCTCGCGGGTAGCGCCCTGTGCGCGCAGCACGCCGGGCAGGCCTTCGGCGCCTCGCTGCCTTCGCGCATCACGCCCGAGTTCGTCCGCGATGAAGTAGCGCGCGGCCGCGCCATCATCCCCGCGAACATCAATCACCCGGAAGCCGAGCCGATGATCATCGGCCGCAATTTCCTCACCAAGATCAACGCCAACATCGGCAACAGCGCCGTGAGCTCGGGCATCGCCGAAGAAGTGGAGAAGCTGGTCTGGGCGATTCGCTGGGGTGGCGACACGGTGATGGACCTGTCCACTGGCAAGCACATCCACGAAACGCGCGAGTGGATCATCCGCAATTCGCCGGTGCCGATCGGCACGGTGCCCATCTACCAGGCACTGGAAAAAGTGGGCGGCGTGGCCGAGGACCTCACCTGGGAAATCTTCCGCGACACGTTGATCGAACAGGCCGAACAGGGTGTCGATTACTTCACGATCCACGCCGGGGTGCTGCTGCGCTTCGTGCCGCTGACGGCGAAGCGCGTCACCGGAATCGTCTCGCGCGGCGGTTCGATCATGGCCAAGTGGTGCCTGGCGCATCACCGCGAAAACTTCCTCTACACCCATTTCGAAGACATCTGCGAGATCATGAAGGCGTACGACGTCTCCTTCAGCCTCGGCGATGGCCTGCGTCCCGGTTGCGTGGCGGACGCCAACGACGCCGCGCAATTCGGTGAGCTGGACACCCTCGGCGAACTGACGCAGCTGGCCTGGAAGCACGACGTGCAGTGCATGATCGAAGGCCCCGGACACGTGCCCATGCAGCTCATCAAGGAGAACATGGAACGCCAGCTGGAGAAGTGCCACGAGGCGCCGTTCTACACGCTGGGCCCACTGACCACGGACATCGCGCCCGGTTACGACCACATCACCAGCGCCATCGGGGCGGCGATGATCGGCTGGTTCGGCACGGCGATGCTCTGCTACGTCACGCCCAAGGAGCACCTCGGCCTGCCCAACCGGCAGGACGTGCGCGACGGCATCATCGCGTACAAGATCGCCGCGCATGCGGCCGACCTCGCCAAGGGGCATCCCGGTGCGCAGGTACGCGACAACGCCCTGTCCAAGGCGCGTTTCGAGTTCCGCTGGGACGACCAGTTCAACCTCGGCCTCGACCCTGACAAGGCCCGCGAATTTCACGACGAGACCATGCCGAAGGACGCGCACAAATCGGCGCACTTCTGCTCGATGTGCGGTCCGAAGTTCTGCTCGATGAAAATCACGCAGGATGTGCGCGACTACGCGGCGGAACAGGGCATGGCGGAGAAGTCGGCGGAGTTCCTCGCGCAGGGGGCGGAGGTTTACCGGCGCAGCTGAGAGGCGCTGGCCAATGCGTCGTGGGCCAGCACCCGGATGGCCATTTCATCGCCGGCGCTCGCTGCGGTCAGCACCCAATCCTTGCAGCTCCGCCACCACGCCGCGATCGATGCATCGGTCGCGGCGGGGCCAAAGGGCCGCTCCGGAAACAGCTTCGTGTTCGCGGGTAAGCGCGGCCACGGCTTCGTACTCAGCATCCTGTTGTGCATCCACATGACGTGGGAGAACTCGAATTCCCCCTTCAGCAGGGGGCCGCGCACGGCGGTTTCGCCGCCATTGAGCCAGCAGATCGCGGCGGCCCGGTTACCCAGGCGGCGTTCGTCACAGGTGTAGGAAACGACGACGCCCAGCATTACGGGATGTTTCAGCGACAGCGCGCGGGTGGCTTCGTCCGTGCTACCCGCGGCGATCGCCGCCACGTCGTGATGATCGCCAGGGGCGAAGGGCAGCCAGGAGGTCTTCTCGCCGAACATCGTATAGGTCGGGATATCGTTCGACCCCTCCGAGACGAGGGCGCCCGACGCGCGCAGTTGCGGCCAGCAGAAGTGCGATGCCGCGAACGCCCGGTAGAGCACGAGGTCGCGCCCCGCGCCGCGCAGGATGCCCGCGAGGTCCGCACCGTCGTCGACACGGCTGACTTCGTGCAGGACATCGCGAGGGCCGGCGCCATAGGCCTGTGCGGCCTCGCTGTTCGCGTTACCCGGGGCCACCGTGGGCAGTGCGACGCGGACATGGACCGGCAGGGGCGGTCCGACCTGGGGTTCGACCCGAAACACCTGCGGCCCGAACCGGCTCGGGGCAAGGTTATGGCAGATCCACGAGTTCGACGCGTGACGAACCAGCAGCATGCGCTTGTTCGGGACGTTGGGCGCGGCGGCACGAGTGGGTGCGGTGGCGAACAGGGGCATGGTGCGGGTCTCGACAAAGAACGCTGCCCCATCTTCCGCGCCTCCCCGGGCGCGGAGAAATCACCGTTGCTTATACGTGCCATCGATGGCGGGGACACCGGGGGCGTCTTCACCCCTCTTTCCCGCCCGCCCGCCTAACGTTGCCGCCATTCCTTACCCACTCTCCCAGGGAGACCAGGCAATGGCCAGCAGCAAGCCCTTCGTCAGCGATATTGAGAACATCCGCAAGCGCGCCCGCGAGCATATCGACAAGGGTGCCGTGACGTCCGGGTACCGGGCGGACCGGGAAACGGTGATCAAGCTGCTCAATGAAGCCCTGGCGACCGAGATCGTCTGCGTGCTGCGTTACAAGTTCCACTACTACATGGCGCCGGGCATCCATTCGCAGAGCGTGAAGGCGGAATTCCTCGAACACGCGAACCAGGAACAGGCGCATGCGGACCGCATCGCCGAGCGCATCACCCAGCTCGACGGCACGCCCAATTTCAATCCGGAAGGCCTGCTTTCGCGCAGTCATGCCGATTATGTGGAAGGTTCGACCCTGGTCGACATGATCAAGGAAGACCTGATCGCCGAGCGCATCGCCATCGACAGCTACCGCGAGATCGTCACCTACATCGGCGACGACGATCCGACCACGCGCCGCATCATGGAAGACATCCTGGCCCAGGAAGAAGAGCACGCCGAGGACATGGCCACGCTGCTCGAGAACCTCGGGGCGAAGGGCGAACCGGCGGCATCCTCCTCGCACTGACGGGGTAAGCTAGGCGCTCACGTTCGCGACGACAAGGAAACGCCCATGAATGCGACCGCCGCTCCCTCCCCGGCACCGGCCAGGCGCCGGGGAAACCCGCTCAGCCTGATGATCGCGGTGCTGATCGCGATCCTCGCGGTGTTGATCCTCATCGTCATGTGGTGGTGGGACAAGGAGCCGGAGCAGTTCGACCCGGTCACCGTCACCACGGCGCACATGAAGGAGATCGGCAGGCCCATGAGCACGGGCGCCGTCACGACGTACACGCTGATCCGTTCCGTCGAAACGCTGATGGATAAGCGCGGCGGGTATCTCAGCAACGACAAGTTCCCGCCCGGCGTGTTCATGGACAACATTCCCAACTGGGAATTTGGTTCGCTGATCGCATCGCGCGATCTCTCGCGTGCGCTGCGCAACGACTTCAGCCGGTCGCAGACGCAGTCCACCGAAGACAAGGATCTCGGCGAAGCCGATCCGTTGCTCAACAGCCCGAACGACCGCTGGCTGTTGCCGAGCTCGGAGTCGCAGTACTCGAAGGCTGCCGACGACCTCGAAAAATACCTGTCGCGCCTGTCCGACGCGGAAGACGCGAACGCGCATTTCTACGCGCGCGCGGACAACCTGGCCGATTACCTGCAGACGGTATCGGCACGCCTGGGCTCGCTGTCGCAGCGGTTGTCGGCCAGCGTGGGCCAGCTGAAAGTGGATGCCGCGCCAAACGCGGACGTGGGCGCCAACGCGGGCCCCGCCAAGGCGGTCTACGTGAAAACGCCCTGGAACAAGATCGACGACAACTTCTACGAAGCGCGCGGCTACACCTGGACCCTGCTGGAACAACTCAAGGCCATCCGCCACGATTTCGCACCGATCCTGCGCAGCAAGAACGCCGATGCGAGTTTGCAGCAGGTGATCCGGGAACTGGGGGAATCGCAGAAGTCGCTGGGCAGCCCGGTGGTGTTGAACGGCTCGCCGTTCGGGTTCTTCGCGAACCACTCGCTGGTGATGGCGAACTACATCTCGCGCGCCAACGCGGCGATCATCGATTTGCGCGGGCTGCTCGGGCGGGGGTGAGGGAGGCTTGCGCGCCCTTTGGGCGCATCGCCGCTGAAGCGGCTCCCACAGGGGAGCCGCCGTGTCTCTTGTGGGAGCCGCTTCAGCGGCGATGGGTGCTAGCGAAAGCCCCCACCACCCGCGGCACCCTAAACCTCAGTTATCAGCCTTGTAACGACCCATGCCAGCCGTGATCTCGGCCTTCGCCTCATCGGCGCCGACCCAGCCGTCGACCTTGACCCACTTGCCCTTCTCGAGATCCTTGTAGTGCTCGAAGAAGTGGCCGATGCGCTCCAGCCAATGGCCGGATACCTGGGCGATGTCGCGGATGTGCGCGTAGCCCGCGAACACCTTCTCCACCGGCACCACGACGAGCTTCTCATCGGCGCCCGCTTCGTCGGTCATCTTCAGCATGCCGACCGGATGGCAGCGGATGACGGAGCCCGGTACCAGCGACAGCGGCAGGATCACCAGGGCGTCGAGCGGATCGCCGTCGCCGCCCAGCGTGCCCGGCACGTAACCGTAGTTGCACGGGTAGCGCATCGGCGTGGAAAGGATGCGATCGACGAAGATCGCGCCGCTTTCCTTGTCCACTTCATACTTGACCGGCTCGGCATCCTTGGGGATTTCGATGATGACGTTGATTTCGTCCGGCACATTGCGACCGGCGGGAACGAGGTGCAGACCCATGGGATTCCTTGATTCTTCGGGGGTTATAAAGTCGGTCGACTAGGATAAGGGGTCCCCGGGCGCCGGGCAAAGCCCGGTAGCACGCCGTCCGGTTCAGCTTTCCCAAGCCCCCCCTTTTTCTGTGGGAGCCGCTTCAGCGGCGACAGGCACTAGCGACAGCCCCCTGTGGGAGCCGCTTCAGCGGCGATGGGTGCTCGCGATAGCCTGGCCCGCTGCCGCGGGATCGCCGCTGAAGCGGCTCCCACACCACGCGGTCGAGGCACAAAAAAGGGGGGCGGCCCGAAGGCCGCCCCCTTTTCTCAACTTGCCAGGCCGCTCAACTCGCCAGGCAACTCAACTCACCAGGCCACAGAACACACCAGCCGAGCCGCCTACTTCAGGTGATCCCAAAGATAGGTATACGCCAGGGCGTTCATGAAGGCGGACTGCTTGTTGTCCGCCGCCGCGCCGTGGCCGCCTTCGATGTTCTCGTACAGGCTCGCGTCGAAACCCATGGCCTGCATGCGCGCCGCCATCTTGCGGGCGTGCACCGGGCCCACGCGGTCGTCGCGGGTGGACGTGGTGAACAGCACCGGCGGGTACTTGGTCGTCTTGTGCAGGTTCTGGTACGGCGAGAAGGTCTGGATGTACTTCCATTCCTCCGGCTTGTCCGGGTCACCGTATTCCGCCATCCACGAAGCGCCGGCGGACATGTGCGTGTAGCGCTTCATGTCGAGCAGGGCCACCTGGCTCACGACCGCGCCGTAGAGCTGCGGGTATTTCGTCAGCATGTTTCCGGCCAGCAGGCCGCCGTTGCTGCCGCCCATCATGCCCATGTGCTTCGGGCTGGTGATCTTGCGGTCGATCAGGTCTTGCGACACGGCCGCGAAGTCCTCGTAGGCGCGCGGGCGATTGGCCTTCAGCGCGGCCTGGTGCCAGCGTGGGCCGTATTCGCCGCCACCGCGGATGTTGGCGATGACGTACACGCCGCCCTTCTCGAGCCAGGCGCGCCCCACGCCCGCGGAATACATGGGCTGCAGCGAGATCTCGAAACCACCATAGCCGTAGACGAGTGTCGGGTTGCTACCGTCGGCCTTCATCGTCTTCGGGGCGACTTCGAAATAAGGCACCTTCGTGCCGTCCTTCGAGGTGGCGAAGTGCTGGCTCACCACGTACTTCGACGCATCGAAGAAGGCCGGGCTGTGCTTGATGGCTTCGCGTTCGCCCTGGCCCAACGTGCCGTAGTAGAGCGTGGTGGGCTGCAGGAAACCGGACACCGTGAGGAAGTACTCGTCGGTATCGTCGGCATCGACGCCGGCGGCCTGCATGGTGCTGAGCGCGGGTGCGCCACCCAGGGCTTCGCTCTTCCACGCACCCTTGTCGGCCGGCGTGAGGATCTGGATCTGGCTGACGACGTCGCGCATCACGTTGAGGATCAGGTGGTGGCGCGTCCATGAATGGCCCGACAGCGAGGTGTGCTCATCCGGGGTGAACAGCACCGTGATGTCGCGCTTGCCGGCCATGTAGTCGTCGAACTTCGCCGCGAGCAGCGAGCCCGACGGATAGGTCTTGCCGCCGACCGTCCATGCCGTGCGCAGTTCGATGAGCAGCCATTCGCGCTCGACATCCGTCTCGGCGTCGTTGGGCACGTCGATCTTCGCCAGCTTGCCGTCCTTGCCGCGCAGGAAGGTTTCCTGGTTGTAGAACTCCAGGGCGCGCGAGACGAAGTCGCGTTCGAAACCGGGCGTGCGATCGCGGTACGCCCAGATCGACATGTCGGTTTCCTTGCCCTCGTACACCGTCGTGGCGGACGACAACGGCGTGCCGCGCTTCCACTCCTTGACGATGCGCGGATAGCTCGACGTGGTCATCGAGCCGGGACCGAAATCGGTCGCGACATAGATGTGGTCGTCGTCGATCCAGGAGACCAGGCTCTTCGCCTCCGGCACGGTGAAACCGTCCTTGACGAAGCTCTTGGTCGTGAGGTCGAACTCGCGCACCACGTCGGCATCGGCACCGCCGCGCGACAGCGAGACCAGGCAGCGGCGGTCATCCGGCTTAAGGCACTGCGCGGCGTGCCACACCCAGTTTTCCTTCTCGGCGGCGGCCAGCGCATCGAGGTCGATCACCGTTTCCCAGGCGGGCTTGTCCTTGCGGTACTCGGCCAGCGTCGTGCGCCGCCACACACCCTTCGGATGTTCCTTGTCCTTCCAGAAGTTGTAGTAGTGGTCGCCGATCTTGGAAACCATCGGGATCTTGGCTTCCGAGTCGAGCACTTCCAGGAGGCGGGCATCGAGGGACTTGAAGTCCTCGCCTTCGGCGTACTTCGCGACGGTGTCGGCGTTACGCGCCTTCACCCAGTCGAGCGGCTTGGCGCCGTCGATGTCGTCGAGCCAGAGGTTTTCATCGTCGGCCCCGGCCTGGGCGGTGGCGGGGGCGGTCTTGGGCATGTCGTGGGCTTGGGTCATGCCACTGAAAGTAAGGGCGATGGCCAGCGCAATCCAGCGTCGGTGCATGGTCGGGTATCCAGGGTGTGGAATCCCGACCATAGCTCAGCGCAAGCAGGGCGGCGCCCATGACTTCCGGGCTAGGCACCGACACCCCCAAAGAAAAATGTGGGAGCCGCTTCAGCGGCGATCCTGCGGTAGCGGGTTGGGGTGAGGCTGGTTCCAATCGCCGCTGAAGCGGCTCCCACATTGGCTGGTGGGATGGGCCAGGCCGGTTTGTTACTACCGGCCTGGATGCATCCGTACGCTTACAGCAGCGGAATCAGCAGCAGGGCCACGATGTTGATGATCTTGATCAGCGGGTTCACCGCCGGGCCTGCCGTGTCCTTGTACGGGTCGCCGACGGTGTCGCCGGTGACCGCTGCCTTGTGGGCATCGGAACCCTTGCCGCCGAGATGGCCGTCCTCGATGTACTTCTTGGCGTTGTCCCAGGCGCCGCCGCCCGTGGTCATGGAGATGGCCACGAACAGGCCGGTGACGATGGTGCCGATCAGCACGCCACCAAGGGCCTGCGCGCCGGCTTCGGGGCCGCCGAGCCACTTGAAGCCGAAGATCACCACCACCGGTACAAGCACCGGGAGCAGGGAAGGCACCAGCATCTCGCGGATCGCCGAGCGGGTGAGCATGTCCACCGCGCGGGAATAATCCGGCTTGGTCGTGCCCTGCATGATCCCGGCGATCTCGCGGAACTGCCGGCGCACTTCCTCCACCACCGAACCCGCCGCTCGGCCCACGGCTTCCATGGCCATGGCGGCGAACAGGTACGGGATCAGGCCGCCGATCAGCAGGCCGATGATCACGTAGTGGTTGGAGAGGTCGAAGCGCACCTCCGTCCCGCCGAAATGCAGGTTGAGGTTGTGCGTGTAGTCGGCGAACAGCACCAGCGCGGCGAGGCCCGCCGAACCGATGGCGTATCCCTTGGTCACCGCCTTGGTCGTGTTGCCCACGGCATCCAGGGGATCCGTGACGCCACGCACCTCGGCCGGCAGTTCGGCCATCTCGGCGATACCGCCGGCGTTGTCGGTGATGGGGCCATAGGCGTCCAGCGCCACGATCATGCCGGTCATGCTGAGCATGGCGGTGGCCGCGATGGCGATGCCGTAGAGGCCGGCCAGGGCGAAGGCACCCCAGATCGCCGCGCAGACCGCGAGCACCGGCAACGCCGTGGACTTCATCGACACGCCGAGGCCCGCGATGATGTTGGTCGCATGTCCGGTCGTCGACGACTGCGCCACATGGCGCACGGGGCCGTACTCGGTGGCGGTGTA
>DATNJP010000040.1:0-2725 GCA_035603855.1 Luteibacter sp.
TACCGGCCACGAGGGTGGTACCCGCCGGCTCTTCCGAGCACTGAGACCGATTGAAGGGAGAGCACCGCTCGCAATCCCGGGACTGAGTCCCAGTGGCTGACTGTGAGCATGAGGGTGAGTGTGGGAGCCGCTTCAGCGGCGATGGGTGCTTGCCAAGGACTGGCCCGCTGCCGCGGGATCGCCGCTGAAGCGGCTCCCACAAGGGTGAGGAGCAGTTGCCACCCACCAGCTAGCGGGCGGTGCGCTCGACCCACACGTAACCTCAAGGTTTGGAAGAGCCGGCGGGGGTCACCCTCGGGGCCGGTAGCGCAGGCGAGGCGTCACACCGGAAAAAGCCCGTCAGGGGGCGGGCCATGGATGGCCCGCCGTTTTCGCTGAGACAGGAGGTCGAATCGGAAACCTCCGGTGGGGCGCCGACCCGGGCCGAAGGCCATTGATACACGGCGGCGGTAGCCGCCCTCCTTTCCGGGTCGCCGAAGCGTGGCCCTGAGGGTGACCCCCGCCGGCTCTTACGACGCCGCACAAAAGCAAACCGCGAGGCCAAAGGCGAGCCAGCCCCAAAAACCCGACCCAAAAAAAAGCCCGCCATAGGCGGGCTCTCTTCTTAACCGGCCAGAGGGAGCTTTAAGCGCCCACCGCCGAATAACCCTTCAGACGCTGCGCGAACTGCTGCAGCGAGCGAATGCCGCTCTGCTCGGCCTCGACGATCCACTGCTGCAGGGCCTTCAGCGACTTCTCCGCACCACGCTCGTCCATCAGGGCGACGAGGCGCGCACGGAAATCGCACACGGTACGCAGCGCCGGACGGTTGGCCAGTGCTGCCTGCATGCGCTCGCGGGCATCGTTGTCGAGCCAGCGACCGCCATCGGCGAGGGCGCGACGCAGACGGCGCGGCACGGACTTGATGCTCTCGCCGGCCTGGCCCATCTCTTCGCGCATGGTCGGCAGGATGACGTTGCGGTAGTAGTCCGTCGTCGCCTGGAAGCGCAGGGTCAGCACGCCCTTCAGCGTTTCCGCGTCCGGCAGGTGTACGTTCGGCCGGATGTTCAGCGTCGGAGCGACACGAAGGACCTTGGCGAGGCCCAGGAAGCGCAGGCCGCAGATCGTGGCCCAGCCGATGTCGAATTCCCACTTGCGCAGGGCGAACTTCGCCGAGCTGGGGAACGCGTGGTGATTGTTGTGCAGTTCTTCGCCACCGATCCAGAAGCCCCAGGGCGAGATGTTCGTCGCCGTGTCCGAGCTTTCGAAGTTGCGGTAACCCCACCAGTGGCCGATGCCATTGACGAAGCCGGCGGCCCAGAACGGGATCCAGACCATCTGCAGCGCCCAGATGGCCATGCCGATCGCGCCGAACAGCGACAGGTCGATGACGGCCATCAGGGTCGGGCCCCAGTACGGGTGGGCGCCGAAAAGCTTGCGCTCGAACCAGTCGTCCGGGGTGCCGCGGCCGTACTTCTCCATGTCGGCCTTGTTGTAGCTGGCCTCACGGTAAAGCGACACGCCGTCGAGGAAGACCTTCTTGATGCCGAAGATCTGCGGGCTATGCGGATCTTCCTCGGTCTCGACCTTCGCGTGGTGCTTGCGATGGATGGCGACCCACTCCTTCACCACCATGCCGGTGGTGAGCCAGCCCCAGAAGCGGAAGAAACCGTTGAGCGTCCAGTGGAAATCCACGCCACGGTGGGTCGCGCTGCGGTGGTAGTACAGCGTCACCGTGAAAATGGTGAGCTGGGTGACCACGAGCACATAGACCAGCATCTCGCCCCAGCTTGCGCGGGTGAGTCCGTTGGCCAGGAAATCGAGCAGGGTGTCGAGCATCGAGTCGTTACCGCGCGGGAAGTGAAAGGGATATATACAAGGTCAGTCTACCCAGCCTGTTCCATACCCACCAGCACGGAAAGCGGCAATTTGTGAAGCCGGCTGTTGTGGTATCGCGAGCCCATTCCGCACAATCGCCGGATGACCCGGCCCCCGACCATTCAGACACATCAAGACCGCCTCGCACGTTGGTCGCAAAATGCCACGCATAACGCGACGATCGGCGACGTAGCCGCATGAAGTCGGGGCACTTGCTGAATATCGAAGAGGTTTCACGGCAACGCGCGGGACGCGCCGCCGTGTCCGGGGTGTCTTTTTCCCTGAACCGGGGTGAAGTGTTGGGGCTGCTGGGCGTCAATGGCGCCGGTAAATCGACCACGCTTTCCATGTTATCGGGTGCCCTGCGCCCGGACCGCGGCCGTATCGAGCTCGACGGGCAGGATTTCGTTGCCCGGCCTGGCATTGCTCGCGATCTCATCGGCTGGCTGCCGGAAAACGCGCCCCTCTGGCCCGAACTCTCGGTGGAAGAACACCTCATCGCCTTTTCCAGGCTGCGCGGGGCGACACGGCAGGACGCACGGCGCGCCGCGAACGGCATGATCGACCGCCTCCAGTTGGGCGACCTTCGCCGGCGACTGGCCGGCGTGCTCTCCCAGGGCCAGCGCCAGCGCCTCGGGCTCGCCTGCGCCCTGGTGCACGACCCCGCGCTCATCATCCTGGACGAACCCGCCAACGCCCTCGACCCGGTCCAGGTCGGCGAGTTGCGCAGGCTCATCCGCGAACGGGCGGCCGCGGGTGCCGCCGTGATTCTGTCGACGCATGTCCTGGCCGAAGTGGTGGCCGTGTGCGACCGCGTGGCGATCCTGCATGACGGCCGCTTGCGCCACGACGCGCCGCTTCACGGCGA
>DATNJP010000041.1:0-3873 GCA_035603855.1 Luteibacter sp.
CCTGCTGTTGGCGGAACGCGTTGCCGGTGGTTACCAGCCGATCCACATGCGCCCGATCACCAGGGTCGGCTTGTCGCCGTCATGTGGATCGCCCGGGCGATCCAGCTTGATCACCTTCACGTAGTTCACCGAGAAGCGCAGGTAGCGGTTCACGTACCAGTTGAGTGCGGCGTCGACGTTGGTTTCCTCACCGCCCACGATGTCGTGGCTGGTGAGGTTCTGCGTGTCGTAACGCAGTCCGATCTGCCATGCACCGTACTTGCCATGGGGCTTGATCGTTCCATAGGAGCCGTTTTCATAGGCGGGCGCGCGCGAGTCGTCGGTAAGGAAGAGGCTCGCCTGCGCATACCAGCCGTTGAACGTGAGATCGGGGCCCGTGCTCCGCTTCACCTTCTCGGTGTCGTACTGCGCCTGCATCGACAGCCGCTTGTATACGCCAGCCAGTTCGCCACCGAGCTTGGTCTGGTTGTCCACGTTGAGGATCGGGCCCGTGTCGATCAGCGAACTCGCGAAATGCGCGTTCGGATGCGTCGACATGCCTACCGGCTCGCCGTCACCGGGGTGGCGCCATTCGCCATCGATGCCGATATGGAACAGGCGGTCTTTCTCGTGGAAGGGAACATACGTGGCGCGTCCCGCCACGCCTACGCCACTGTTGCCGCCCTCGTCGGTGTCCTGCGGCACGGCATGGCCGAACAAGCCGACGGCCGCCGTGTATTCACTGCCGTTCTGCAACGTGGAATGTCGGAAGTAGCCCAGGCCCATGCGCTTGGGGGGATCGATGCTGTCGTTGAGCATGGACCGCTCGTTGAATTCCAGGGCCTTGTTACTGGTCTGGTACTCGAGCGAGAAGGGCTCCTTGAAGTAGCCCACGGTCAGCTCCGTATCCTTGAAGCCGATGTAGCTCACGTAGGCGTTCTTGATGTCGTCGGGCGACGCGGCGAAGTCGTACGACAACATGTACGCCCAATCCTGGTAGATCGTGCCCGAGATGTCGAAACGCAGGCGGCGCATCTCCTGGGCCGAACCGATCTTGGTCTTGTCGCTGTCGGCGAAGCCGTAATCGGCATGGATGCGACCACCGATCTTGAGCGTGAAGTCGTCGTTCTTCTTCCTTGGCGGAGTTTCCAGCGCGATCCCGTTACCGGATTTCTCCGCCGGTGGTGGCGACGGTGCGACCACCGTGGCGACGGGTGCCGCCGCCTTGCGTTTCTCCTGTGCCACCAGCTGGTCGTATTGCGCCTGCGTGATGACCCCGTTCTTCAGAAGCGTGTCGAGCAGCATGATGTTGCCGCTGTCGGGTGCCGGTGGCGCATCCTGCGCCATGAGTGGCAAGGGCGCGGCGAGCGCCGCCAGCGCGAGGCCGGCGAGCGGCGTGCGCAACCTTTGAAGCAGACCCTGCATGACTATCCTCCCCTCGTGGTGTGGCGCCGTTGCCCGCGCTTCCACGCTCCGGACGTCGGCTATGGGCAAAGACCTCCCCTCCCGCCGTGCTCCCCACCGCGGGTGTTGGTGCCCTTGCGAATGAGTGGCGATGTCCGTCCGCTGGACATCGTCACGGGTCGAACATCAGTGCACGGGCGTCGCCTTCCAGGCGCTACCCAGGGAGCGCACGAGGCCATCCATGTCGTCCTCGCCGTCGATCCGCCAGAGCCGTGCGGCCACCGCCGCGATGTCGGCATCGGGCAACGTACGCGTGGCGGCATCGTTGAACTTCGCCGTCAGCTCGTCGTCGGTCAGCGGCGCGGCCGGCGTTCCCTTGTTGCGTTCCACGCGGAAGCGGCGTTCGCTTCCACCGTGCAGTTGCAGGATCAGCTCGCAACCGCGCTTGTCCATGTCCTTGTCGGCGACCAGCGTGATGCGCGCGCGCATCGCCTTGATCGCGGGATCGTTCACCGTCGCATCGTCGAAATCGGGCAGGCCGAGCGAACCGCGCAGCAGTGCGACAGCGACGCCATGCGGCGTGCTGAAGCGCGCTTCCGGACCGTTGGCCGGCTGGGCGAGCGCGGTGACCGTCGCCGTGAACGGATGCACGCGAAGCACGACGCCGCCGATCTGCGCGGGCGTGATGCCTGAGGCCGCGGCCGCGGTCGCGGCCTCGATCGGCGCATGCGTCAGCGACGCGGTCGGGTAGAGCTTGTTGCCGTTCTCCACCAGGTTCCAATGCTTACCGAGGCCTTCGACCAGCAAGGTGTTGTCCGGTGACTGGCTGACGGCGCGCAACAGGCCACGCTCACCTTCGATCGCCGTGTCCGTCGAGGTGAACCCGGCTTCCGCGAGCAAGCCGGCGAGAACGCCATCCATCGCCGCCTTGCCGGGATGCAGGGCCTTCGTGTCGCTGCCGTACACCTCGCGCAGGCCCGAGCCTTGCGTGGCGCTGCAACCCAGGGCGTGCGTGGCCGCCTCTGGTGAAAGGCGTAGCGCGCAGGCGGCGGCCGCGGCGGCGGCGACATGCCCGCATGTGCCGGTGACATGCCACGCGCTCTGGTAATGCGTCGGACCCGCGGCGCGGGCGACGCGTGCTCCCACCTCGAATCCCGCGACATAGGCGGCGATGGCGGCGCGACCGTCGAGATGGCGAAGCTGGGCGACCGCGAGCACCGCCGGCCACACGCACGAACTCAGGTGGATCGTCGTCTCGATGGGATTGAAGACGTCGTCGTAGTCGAGCAGGTGCGATGCGTACGCGTTCGCCAGGGCGGCCCACGGCGCCGCGGTGTTCAAGGGCGAACCCAGCACGCTGCCGGGGCCGGCATCGTCGATCGCGCCGATCACGCGGCGAACGCGTTCCGCGGCGGGTTCGGCGGACCCGGCCAGCGCGGCGGACGACCAGTCCACCAGCGCGCGCTTGGCGAAGTGAACGACGTCGCCCGGCAAGTCGTCGTACTGCAAGGTGGATGCGAACTCGCCAAGGCGGCGGGTCAGGGTCAGCGGGACATGCATCAGCGTCATTGCTGCGAGCTCCTCTTAAGCAGCGCCATCATGGGTTCCATGGATTGGGTAAACGTGGCCACGCGCTTGTCGAACTCGGGGCCGGCGACGAAGTCGGTCTTGTCGCCTTCCTCGTCCATGTACTTCTGCCAGTCGGGGGTCTTCACGAGCTTCGCGAAGACATCGCGGTAGTACGCCACGGCCTTCGGATCCATGCCCGGTGGTCCGGCGATGCCACGAAACTGCAACTGGTCGGGCAGGCCCGCCTCGGACACGCCTTGCTCGGCGAGCGTGGGAATATCGGGATACTTCGCCGCGCGCTCCTTGCCGAGCACGCCGATGATGCGCAGCTGGCCAGCGGCCACCTGTTCGGAGAAGTCGGTCTGCGCACCCATCATCATCTGCGCGTCGCCGCGCAACAGCGCGGTGATGCGCGGACCACCATCGGCGAACGAGAGATATTTCCAGGTGACGCCGGCGTTCTCCTGGATCTTCAGCGCGGCGAGGTTGTCCACCGACGAATAAGCGCCGCCGACCTGCACGAGCGAGCCGGGCTTGGCTTTCGCCGCGGCGATGAAATCGGCGAACGTCTTGTACGGTGAATTCGCCGGCACCGCGATCATCTGCTGTTCTTCAGCGAGTTCGGCGATGAGCGTGAGGTCCTTCACCGTCGCGGCCGGGCTGTCGGTGCCAAGTCCGCTGATCACCCACTTCGAGGTGAAGGCGGAAATGAAATCCGGTTGCGGCGACTTCTGTTTCAGGAACGACATGGCGGCGAGTCCACCACCCTGGGGGCGCGACAGGACGGGCCAGTTGCCGTCGATGATCTTGTTGGCGATCGCCATCTTCACGACCTGGCGCGCGAAGACATCGCTGCCGCCGCCCGGTCCCGTGTCGACGACGAACTGGGGATCGCTTGGCTTGCCGTTGGCCGCGCTTTCG
>DATNJP010000042.1:0-6983 GCA_035603855.1 Luteibacter sp.
CTGTCGACGGTGGACGTGCAGGCGCCCGCCGAGACCCGCAAGACCTTCTATACGTCGCTGTACCACGCGATGATCGCGCCGGGCCTGTCGATGGACGTCAATGGCGAGTACCGCGGCCCGGACAACCAGGTACACACGGCCAAGGGCTTCGACTTCTATTCCACGTGGTCGTTGTGGGACGTCTACCGTGCGCAGCAACCGCTGATGACCCTGTTGGAGCCGGCGCGGAGTAACGATTTTGTCAGTTCGCTGATCGCCGCCCGTCAGGCCAGCCCGTTCGGCATCCTGCCCGTGTGGGCATACCAGGGCATGGAGACGTGGTGCATGATCGGCTACCACGCCGTGCCGGTTATCGCCGACGCCTATATGAAGGGCATCCGCGGCTACGACGCCAACGCCGCGCTCGACGCGATGGTGGCCAGCGCCACCTACGGTCCGTACGGTGGCCTCGACGATTACATGAAGCTCGGCTACGTGCCGATCGACCGTCAGCCGGAAGCGGCCTCGAAGACGGTGGAATACGCCTTCGACGACTGGTCGCTGGCGCAGATGGCCAAGGCCATGGGCAAGGACGACGTCGCCGCCACCTTCATGAAGCGCGCCGGCAACTGGAAGAACAGCTTCGACACCAAGACCGGCTTCCTGCGCGCGCGCAAGAGCGACGGCAACTACCGCGAGCCGTTCGATCCGTCGTCGGCGGGCTACGGCACCGATTACACCGAAGGCAATGCGTGGCAGTACTCGTGGTACGTGCCGCAGGACGTCGCGGGCCTGATCGAGGCGCTCGGCGGCAAGGATGCCTTCGTCAAGAAGCTCGATTCGGTGTTCGACGCCAAGGTGGATCCGAAGTCGTTCGCGCACGTCGAGGACATCACCGGCCTCATCGGCTGGTACGCGCACGGCAACGAGCCGAGCCATCAGGTGGCTTACCTGTATGACTACGCGGGTCAGCCCTGGAAGACGCAAGAGCGCCTGGTGAAGATCATGCAGACCCAGTACACCCCGACGCCCACCGGTCTTGTCGGCAACGACGACCTCGGCCAGATGTCGGCCTGGTACATCTTCACCTCGCTGGGCTTCTACCCGGTGGCACCGGGCAGCAACCAGTACGTGATTGGCCGGCCCTTCGTCGAAAAGGCCACGCTGAACCTCGCGGGCGGCAAGCACTTCACCGTGTCGGCCGATCACCTCGATGCAAAGCATCCGTACGTGGGCAAGATCACGCTCAACGGCAAGCCGCTTGACCGGACGTTCATCCGTCACGAGGAAATCGTGGCGGGCGGCGAACTGCATTTCAGCATGCAGGAAACCCCGGCGAAGGACTGGGGCAGTGCGGCGGGTGCCCAGCCGTACTCGATGAGCGACACCAAAAACTAAGCAAGCCTTCACGCGCCATCACAACGGCTTCACGGCGCGTTCGGCATTAAGCACGGCTCCAATCGGACGGGTGCGTCACTCTGTCTCCTGCGAACCAGGGGACAGAGGGCGCGCCCGTCTCGCGTCCGAAGGCCGTGCCGTGACATTCACCGAAGCAAGTCGCCCAGCGTCTACAATGCATGCCTTGTATGAGGCAGGAGTCGTCGTGGGGATGACGCACGCATGATCGAACGCATTGGACTGCGATGGCGGCTGGCTGGTCTCCTCGCTGCCGTACTTGTCATCGTCGCCTTGCCCTATGTCGTCACGCGATCGGCCTCCGAAGACGCCCTGAACTCGCGTGACTGGGTCACCCACACCGCCGATGTGAAAGCCAGCGTCTACCAGCTGGATGCCCTGCTGCGCAGCAGCGAGGCCGCGATGTATGCGCGCGTGGCGGGCGCCGGCGACGATCCCGTCCTGGAAGAGCGCGCCCTCGCGCCGCGCAAACTCGTTCCCGGGATCATCGCCGGCCTGCGCGAAATGACCCGTGACAACCCCGAGCAACTCACCCGCCTGGGTGCGCTCGAGTCCCTCTCCAGTGGACGCATGGCGCTCACCGACCAGGCCTTGCAGCGTCTCAAGGCCGGTGATCGTCCGGGTGCCTTCGCCTCGATGGAAGACGCGCGCAAGCTGTTCCCCGTGCGCGCGCAGATCGACAGCGTGCTTGAAGAGGAATCGAGCCTGTTGGCCAACCGGCGCACGGCGGCCGCCAAGCTGGCCTCCAACAACCGCATCGTGCTGTTCGTGGCGGCGCTGGCGCAGGTCGCGCTGCTCGTCATCGTGGTGGTGGTGTCGGAACGGCAGATCGCCATCCGTCTCACCGCCGAGTCGCGCGTGGCCGATGCCGTGAAGCGCTCGCAGCTCATCGTGCAGGCGGTGCGCGAGCCCATCGCGATGCTCGACCGCCACCTGCGCACGTTGCTGGTGAATAACGCCTTCGCGGAACTCTACGGGTTCGATCCGGATACCGGGCATGAGGCGCCGTTGTCCAGCATCGGCGACGGTGCCTGGACCGACACGGCGCTACTGCAGCGTTTGTCGGACGTGATCGCGCGCGACCGTGAGTTGTGGGACTACGAACTGGTCCAGCGCACCGTCGATGGCATCGATCGCTTCGTGGTCATCAACGCGCGCCGCATCGAACAGCCCGACAGCGCCTTCCCGGCGTTGCTTTTGACCGTCAGCGACATCACCGCGCGAGCGCTGGTGGAGCAGAAGGTCAATGAGCTGAATCGCCAGCTCGAGGGCAAGGTCGAACAGATCTCCGATGTGAACCGCGAGCTGGAGGCTTTCAGCTATTCGGTGTCGCACGACCTGCGCGCACCGCTGCGGCATATCTCCGGCTTCGCCAGCAAGCTGGAGATGCAGCTTGCCGACAAGGCCGACGACCGTGTTCGCCATTACATCGACGTGATCAGCAGCTCGTCGCGCCGCATGGCGCAGCTCATCGACGACCTGCTGGTGTTCTCGCGCCTGGGTCGCGGCGCCTTGCGCCTGCAACCGGTCGACATGCAGTCGCTGGTCGAGGAAGCGCGCGCCCTGGTCGAGACCGAAGCGCAGGATCGTCGTATCGACTGGAAGATCGCACCCATGCCGATCGTGATCGGCGACGAGAACATGCTGCGCACCGTATGGCAGAACCTGCTCGGCAACGCCGTGAAGTACACCGGTAACCGTGAGCAGGCGCAGATCGAGGTGAGCCTCGACCGCACGCCCGCCGGCGACTATGAATTCTCCGTGCGCGACAACGGCGCGGGCTTCGACATGCAATACGCGGGCAAGTTGTTTGGCGTGTTCCAGCGCCTGCACCGCGCTTCCGAGTTCCCTGGCAATGGTATCGGCCTTGCCAATGTACGACGCATCATCGCCCGCCATGGCGGGCGCACGTGGGCCGAAGGCGAGACCGATCGCGGCGCCACTTTTCATTTCTCATTACCGGCATCCGATATGCCGGGCTCCAGAACAGGTGACACATGAACAAGCGCGACCTGCGCACCATCCTTCTCGTGGAAGACTCCATGGCCGACGCCGAGATGGCCGTCGACGCCCTGCGCGAGGCAAAACTGGCCAACCCGATCGTCCACGTCGAGGACGGTGTGGACTGCCTCGACTGGCTTTATCGTCGTGGCCAGTACGCCGACCGCGTGGAAGGCGATCCCTCGGTGATCCTGCTCGACATCAAGATGCCCCGCATGGATGGCCTCGAGGTGCTCAAGCAGCTGCGCACGGAAGATAAATGGAAGCGCCTGCCCGTGGTGATCCTTTCTTCCTCGCGTGAGGAAAGCGACCTGGCGCGCAGCTGGGATCTCGGCGTCAACGCCTATGTGCTGAAGCCGGTGGATGTGCAGCAGTTCTTCACCGCCGTGCAGCCCCTCGGTACCTTCTGGGCCGTACTCAACCAGCGCCCGGACGGCGATTGATCAACGGAGACGGGTGGATCGTGGACACTGGCGGGCAAGGCCACAAGGTAAGGATTCTCCAGGTCGAGGACAGTCCCCTCGACGCGGAACTCGTGTTGTCCGAACTCGAGCAGGACGGCATCGAGTTCGAGGTGCGGCTGGTGGACGACGAGCAGGCCTATGTGGCCGCGCTCGAGGCGTTCCATCCCGACATCGTCCTCTCCGACCTCAGCATGCCTGTCTTCAGCGGCGAGCGCGCGTTGCAGATCCTGCGCGAGCGCACGTCCGAAACACCCTTCATCTTCATCTCGGCCACGCTGGGTGAAGAGGCGGCCATCGAAGCGCTGCGCAATGGCGCCACCGATTACATCCTGAAGCAGAACACGGCGCGACTCGCGAGTGCCGTGCGCCGCGCATTACGCGAGGCGGAGGAGTTGCGCGCCCGCGCGCGCGCCGAGCAGGAGCTGATCCGCGCACAGCGCTTCGAAAGCCTCGCATTGCTGGCGGGCGGCCTCAGCCACGATCTGCGCAATCTGTTGCAACCGCTCCTGCTGGCAGGCGATACGCTCGAGGATTACGCCGACGATCCCCGTCTCGCGCGGTTGGGTGCGCTGGTGCGCGACTGCGGACGGCGCGGCCTGGAAATGGTCTCGTCGATGCTTTCCTTCGCGCGCGGCGCACGCCGGGCGGAACAGGTGAAGCTGGCCGCCTTGCTCGATGCGTTGAACCTGCTGCTGCAGGGCAGCGTGCCGCGCACGGTGCAGATGGACATGGATGTGGTTGACCCGGAGCTGGCCTTCGAGGGCAACCACACCGAACTACAGCAGTGCCTGCTCAACCTATGTCTCAACGCCATCCAGGCGATGCCTTCCGGCGGCACCCTGCGGATCGAGACCGCGCAGGTGAATCTCGCCGACGACTTCTTCGTCGAAGGCGAGCAGCCCCAGCCGGGCCGTTACCTGCGCCTGTCCGTGATCGACACGGGCGACGGCATGCCGCCGGAAGTCATCCAGCGCCTGTTCGAACCGTTCTTCACCACGAAGGAATCCGGTACTGGCCTCGGGTTGCTGTCGTGCAAGCGCATCGTCGCCAGCCACGGCGGCCTCATGCGCGTGCGCAGCCAGGTGGGCGAGGGCACGCAGTTCCATCTGTACTTGCCGCTGGGTGCGGAGGACGGTGAGCCCGTCGAGCCGCAGGTCATGGAAAACAGCCTGCAGGGCGAGGCGGAGCGCGTGCTCGTCGTCGTCGAAGAGGCCGTGCAGCTTTCGTTGCTTGTCGACACGCTCGATGCCTACGGTTACCAGGCCGGTGCAAGCCAGAGCGGCACGGCCGCATTGCAGTGGATCGAAGCCCATGGCGTCCCCGACCTCGTCGTGATGGACGCCGACATGAACCTGTTCACCGGCGTGCGCACCCTGGCGGCGCTGCTCGAGCACGGCTATACCCGCGCCGTGCTGTTACTGGCACGACCCGACGCACCGCCCAACTTCGACGAGCTACCGCAGCTCGATCACCTCTACGTGATCGACAAACCGATCCAGTCACGGACGTTGCTGCGCAAGGTGCGTGAGGCGTTGGATGCGAGCGAGGGTTCGGCCCCACCGCGTTGAAGGCCGTCACGAAACGGCGCATAGTAACGCCGCGTCGTAGGGGCGGCGCAGCGTCAACCGACGCACTGGCAGCGAACATCCGTTTGGCAATCATTGCAGCCATCATGGCTGCGACTGGAGACTTGTCATGAACGTTGTTAACGCACGTCTGTCGCTTCTCATCGTTATTCTCTCGCTGGGCATGGCCAGCGCTTTCGCGTCGCCGCAGCAGAAGACCGCCACCTTGCCGTCGTTCGATGAGATGGATAAGGACAAGGATGGCATCGTCACGTTGCCGGAGATCATGGTTTATCCGGATCCTGTCGCTACGGCCGTCAAATCATGTGACGCCAACCACGATTCGAAGGTGACTCGCGACGAGTATGCCTCGTGCAAGGCTGTCACCGATCAGGCGAAAACGCTCGCGAAATAAGCCATGGCGTTGTGCGGACTGCCTCGGCAGTCCGCACGCTACCGTGGTGCGATCAGAAGATCTTGCGGAACGTGCATTCAGCCGCGTTCTTTCCAGTGCACGCGTAATACACGATGCCGAATGGTCCGGCTTCGCGAACCCATGCATTGGTATCGACCAGTGCGACCTTGGGCCGGCCCGCTTCGCCTTGATAAGCCATATCGAGATGGCCGCGCTCCAGCTTGTAGCTGCAGTGCGCCACTTCACCTTGCGAGGCCGATGCCTCGTCGGGATAGAAAACGCCTTCGTCGAATCGCAGGACCGCACCGCCATTGCCCGGTGCGGCAATACCGATCCATTCATGCCCGCTACTTCGTGCGGGCGCCACGTGCACGCCGTGGCGTTCAACGATGCTCGATGGCTGGGGGCAGTGCTCAATGGCCTGGGCGAACGCTGCGGGTGACGCTAACAGCGCCAATGACACGATGATTTTTCGCATGGACATCTCCGTGGTTGCGACCGCGGAATGCGGGCGACACGAGGCAGTATGAAAACCGGTGGTGGACACGGCTGTCGGGCGAGGGTGGCTTCGATGCAGGGATTCGACCAGTGTCGACGTCGGGAAAGGACTGCGAGCGATAGTAATTTCTGGCGTCAACGGGTGGCGGCGAGCATCCGTTTGATCAACGGTGCGGCCACTGTGGTCGTCATCGGAGATTTGCCATGCACATCGTCAATGCACGTCTGTCCCTGTTTGCCATCATCCTTTCGCTGGGCATCGCCGGCCCAGCGCTGGCGGCGCCGCCACAGAAAGCGGCGGCCTTGCCGAGCTTCGAGGAGATGGACAAGGACAACGATGGCATCGTGACCTTGCCTGAGATCATGGTCTACCCGGATCCCATCGCTTCCATCGTGAAGTCATGCGACGCCGACAACGATTCGAAGCTCACCCGCGCCGAGTACGCCTCGTGTGAGGCCGTTACGAAGCCTTCGAGAAAGCCTGCGCCATAGCAGGCTCGGTGCCTCAGTCGATGCCGAGCTTCTTCAGTTTGTAGCGCAGCGCGCGGAACGTGATGCCGAGCTTCTTGGCCGTCGCGGTCTTGTTGTATCGCGATTCTTCCAGCGCCTTGACGATCGTGTCGCGCTCGATGTTGGAGATGTAAT